>JACQWK010000471.1 GCA_016209525.1 Verrucomicrobiota bacterium | reverse complement strand
GTTTCGGGTTCTCCGTCTCCCTCTCCGCTCTGGGGAGAGGGCTGGGGTGAGGTGCTCGTACCATTGTCAGATTCAACGTCTCCCGCTTTTTCCACTGCCTTCGGATTGTCGGCTTCTGCCTTCCGTTTAGCCTTCGGAAGCGCACCGTTGCCTGAATCAACCCGTTGGTGAATGGCACCGCCTCGCAATGTGTCGGCGCTTTCGACAAACACGCGCTCGACAAATTCGTAATAGAACAGCCGCTGACAATACACGAACTCGTTCAACATCCGGGCGGGAATGGAATCATTTCCAATTTGCGATTTCCGATTTGCGATTTGCGGCTCCGACGAAAGAGGAACGGGTGAAATCTGTGGCGGCTCGGCGGTGGTGGTCGGTGAGCGTTCAATGTTGATTTGTTCAACGGGGGCCACCGAAGCGGCCTGTTTCGCCGTTGGCCTCTCTGCATCCTGACTTTCCTCGGCAGATTCCGAATGTATCCGGCCAGACGATTGCTGCCGCAGAATCTCCAAGGCCTTTTTGAAGATCGGGTTGTCCTGGTCCGCTTCGGCTTGGGCGTCGCCTGATCTCGGCCCGACGGTCCCAGGCGAAAGACTTCGCGACACAATGGGTGTTTCCTGTTCCCTCGAACGCGATTCGGCCGGGGCCGGTTGGTTTTGTTCATTCATAAAGAGTCCTGGGTCATGGGGAATTCGGCGCAGTCGCCGGCGGTGCACCGGACCAACCGCCTGCAAGAGGCAAGTGTTGTTTGAAGATCGTGTAATGGCGCTTTAGACGCTTGATGTAAGCTTTGTCTTGGAGCACTACCGTCTGAAAAAGGCGCAGGAATGACGGCGCGTTTTTCGACTGGGGATTGAGCGGATCGAGCGAAGCATTCTTAATTTCCCGCGCTCCCTCGTGATCACCATGAAGCCATTGCGCGTAGAAGGCAACGCTCTCCCAGCCGTAGTTGATGGTCGCAAGGACCGTGTCGGGCTTGTCCTCGGACCGCACTTGCAGCAGCACGCGCCGGCAATCGCACTTCGGGTCAGTGCAGAAGAGTTCCAGGAAGCCATAGCTCCCCGCCGGCAATCCACCCTGCGGGTAAGGCAAGATGATCGTGCGGGTTTCACGCGCCGCCACTTCCGGGAACCGATCCCAGAAAGGAGACATACTTGCGAGTGACATGGGTTGTTCGGGCATTTGGGTTTTATTATTGGCTATTTCTTATTGATCATCGGTCATTCGGCGAAGGCGCAACCGACACGAACAGGCCGAGGCCAAAATGGCACTGGCTGCCAGCGGAGAAAGGCCGGGCCAGCCGCGGCTGCGCGAACTCGATAACAAGGAAGCGACCAATCCCATTTATATGATGCCCCCGTCGGCGACGGCAGAAAGCCAGTGCGGGAATGAAACGAACTCCGTTATCGACTTTCAGTCCGCGCATCATGCCGGGCAGAACATCGACATCGAGCGCTTTCAAACAGGCGCCCGCGAATCCCCCTCCATTAAGCGAGGCGGGCCGGAGCGCCATTTCAGGTGGGGCTTTCGTCTGGTCTGCCTCACCGGGGAAGACAATTTCGCTGATGTTCGCCAGTTCTTCGGCGCTCTGAATCACACCTGTCAGGGTGAGGCTGCGTTGCAACTCCTCTTTCAGCGAGCGCGTGACACCGCCGGACTTGCTGCCATGGCCAAGATGTACGGGACAGAAATACGGCGTGGCGGAGATGAACGTGCGTGTCTCCCTCTTCCACGGGTCGAAACTCTTGGCGTCGCCGAGGAAGACGGGCGTGACCAATAGATCGGGCCGGCCACCGCGCTGTTTAATCCGCAGCAACCGCCGCAGCGCGTCCACTTCGACTGGTTGAAAGCCGGACGGACAGAAAACCGATACGTGATCAATGAACCCGTCGTCGTCTTCGTCCGTGGGCCAGAAAAAAGCGTGGTCGTGGCCGTTGATGCGCGAGCCGTCGGCCTCGCGCCCGCAAAGATTGCGCGGATGCGGCCGGTCTTCCGGGGTATGCTGCGCCACGTAATTGTGCCACGCGAGCGCGGCTGCCCTAAACTTGTCGGCGAACAGCAGTGTGTCGGCCACCGGTGGCAGCACGGGCCGGTGGACAGTTGCCGTGTTGAGCGCGAAGCGGACGAGAGTGACTTTTTCAGTGTCGCGCGAGGCAGGCGCTCGCGGTTTCGGCGCTGGCGGGGGCAACTGGAAGACCTCGCGCGGCACCGCATAATGAACCCAACGCGTGCCGATGGGCCGTTCGAGTCCGTCTGTCAAGTCTTGCCCCGATTGTCGGAGCAAACAACGCAAGAGCAGCGTGGGAAATCCTTCATTGGCCAAAGTGCGCTGCAATCTGTGGCGCTGTTGTTGATTTAGGACCACGCGCGTCAAGAGGCGTCGAATTGAATCAACTTCGTCGTTGGTATCGGGGACTGCCGCGAGCTTTTGGACCGTGTCGTAGTCGCGATGTTCCTTCCAGTCAGGGGGAATGTCGGCGGTTCGGACAGGAAAACATTTCATGTGGCTTTGGGTCTGGCCAAGCCAACAGGGGAGGTTGTCGTGTCGGGTAGCGTCACACCATGACTCGCTGCGTCCAAAGTAGGAGAGTCGCGCAAGGAGTTGATCCAAGTCGCCACATTCGACGGCCGTCAGACTAGGCAAGTTCTGCCACGAATAGACGAGCGGCTTTTCGGTTCCGACGACAGCGAACGCATCGAACACTGCGGAGCCGGTTGAACCAGTGCCGACAGGGAAAAAGTGTCTTGTGTGGCCAAAACTCGTTGTGGGAAGCCACATGTCGGGCGGAGACTGGGTGAGTCTGGCTAACAGAATTGCAAGACGGCTCAGCGAAATTTCATCGCCACTGGAATCGGTCAATTCCGCATCTTCGGGCGATGCGAGCGTGGTCAACCTCCGCCCGGCCACCGCGACCAATGCTCGCATGAGCCGCCACGGCGATGGCGGCCAATCCACAACTCCGTCACTGTGGTGAGCGTGCCAGTGATGAAGATGAGCGTGGCCCGCAAGGAACCGGATAGTGATGACCAGAGGCATAGTCTAGTCTAGTCTCCAGCGTGGGTCACTGTGGTCACACGCCCGCCATTCAGCGGCGGAAAGACCACTCCTTTTACTGTCTGGAATGCCGCGAGGATTGCTCCGGCTTCCGGCCAAGATCGTTCGGTTCCATCTTGCTTGGCCTCGATTCCCACTAATTCGAATTCGCACGCTGACCGGGGCCGCATTGGACGATGGAGGAAGCGATCAATCTTGTAGAGCATCCAAGCGATCAAGAATCGCTTGCGTTGCACGTCTGCCTCTCCTTCGGCAAGTTGGTAATCCCGAAGAGTTGAGAGATGGAAGATGAAGGAAGCCTTGATGTCCGTGGAAGAGAAGTCTTGGCGGGGGTACGGGATGCTGGATTGCTCACCTTCAATTGTAACGTAGCCGCGCATGAGGCCACCTGTGTTCACTTGATTTGGCGATCCGGCTTCGACAAAGCCCGAGACAAGTCGTGGCAAACGCATGCGGCCATCAAGCCTTTCGAGAAACACGCCGTGCAGTACGCACCCAGGATCAATTTCAAAGAGCGGCCCAAGAAACGCCTGGAGGCGAAGGGGCCGCTTTTTGTTCACCGACAAAACCCGCTCCAGATGCATTCTGTATGCAGCATTGTTGAATTGAGCATCCATGATGCGGTCAGACGCAAGCCTGTGGGGTTCGAGCACTGACGTTGTCACCAAACGGTCACCGTTCTCCACAACCCGGACGTACGGAATTCCTTGGCAGTCAGTGTTGTAAACCTCACCCGCGAGGCAGACCGATTCCAGCCAGTTGACGATCGCCTGATTGGAATCTACGGAAAGCATCTCGACAGTCTGCGGCTTTCCGTCAGTGTATCGCACGCCCTTATAGAGGGCAGAACCGAGGTTCGGATATCCAGTGGCTTGGAAGCGGCCATTCCAGCCCTCGGCAACCCGTAGCTTGGCCATGACAAGGAGTCGGTTAGCGTTGAGGAGATCGTCGATGTTCAGTGTGGGATGTGCATTGCTCATGTTGTTTTTTTCTGTTGAGGTTTAATCACCAGCCCGGCGAGGACGCCGGGGTGACGGACAGGTACAAGAATCAAACCAGCCAGTCGGCAACATTCTTCCGAGGAAAGCTGTAGAGATTCCGCACGCCCCAGGCGGCTTTCCAGCAAAGTTGGATAACCCCTGGCGCGTAGCAGACGGCAGCTAAGATTACAGGCTTCCCTCCCCCTGCCGGCCAAGAGGAGACGAAAAATTTCCAGATACCCTGGCGGGAAAGGCTCCGTTCCAGAACGAACGGCGGTTTGCTCCTCCACAGGCCGGGCGGGCACACGTCCTCCAACAAAGCAGAGCTTCAAGAGCGCATAGCTGCGGGGCAAAGCGAAGGCTGCATCCAACTCCCTGCGACCGATCAAGGGCTTGCCTTCCCATTTTGGGACCGAGTGGCTCATTCGCGGCTCGTCCTCAAAAAACCAGATGCGGCCACAGGAAAGGTCTGGCGTCGGGTCATGGAGCACCTCCAACTTTGTGATCGACACCTGACCGTCGGGAGGGAATTGAATCGCAGAAAGTCCGTGGACGAAATCGCTAATTCGCGCCTCGTCCAGTTCGCGGTTCCAAAGCGCTAACAGATCATCGAAAGACACTCCCCATCGGCTCCAAAGAGGCAGTCCGTCGCCGGTGCCCGCTTGGCCATCGATCAAACGCCGCTCCAGTATAGAGGCGAAGTTCTCAAACAAGTCGCGTTGTGTTGACCAGACTGCGCGTCGAGACTCTGGCCACCATGTCCAGTCGAAGCGCTCCATCCTTTCTTCCCAGAAGCGTTGTACCGGGACCAAGTTCTCCCGAATGGGGCCGACCGTGTCTGGTCGCTTTTTAGATGGATCACCCCATGATGGGATTGAGGCGATTGCCCGCGCCAAGCGGAACTCGGACGTGCCATCGTCAAAAGGACGTGGCGGGGCCTCCTGGCCTGTCGTCCAAAGCCACCGGGTGGACAGCGAAGCGAGAACAGGCGCAGTAACATCATCCAGATTTCTCCCCATCTTGGCTTTGATCGCTCCTTTTGTCCGGGCAAACTCGCGTTCCAGGCTGGCGGCCTCGACCAGAACCTCGATCACGGTAGCTCGGCGTTCTTGTGGCGAGACGTTCAAGCCGGTACTGGCTGCGGTGAACACGGCGTTTTCGAGCGACTTTCGGGACAAGACAATCCTGCGGGGCTGGCTGTCGTGAATTTGAACCTTGCTCGCAACGGCAGAGAGAAAATCATGGAGTTCATCAAGCAACATCAAGTCTTGGTTCAGGTGGGGGACATAGCTGCCAAGCGGCACGGCGATTGTTTGCGTTTGATCCTGTTTGCCCCAAGAGCCAACGCGCCGGATGAGGCCAAATCGTTTGAAGGCACCGATGCCGCGTTCGTGCCCAAGCCGTGCGACGGCACACGCAAAGTCCGTAGCATTTCGTGCCTGCTTCTTGCCGAGTTGCATCCGACCTTCTGAGAAGAGGCGCATGACTTCCGAGTAACCAGCAGGCCGCGTCCAGACAGGACACCAGACCTCGCCGGAGTGGACGTCCTTCTCGGCGCTGCCGGATTCGTTCACCCCGGCAGAAAAGTGACCTCCGAGAGTTGCCCGTGCATAGAAGGGAAACGCGACTTCTTTCCTTGCCGCGCCGTGATGTCTGGTGACAGAACCAGCCCAAGCCAAAGCCCCCTCCAGCAAGAGGATGAAATCCCAAGGGTTCACCCAAGTGTTGGTCCATTCAGCACATTGCCCCATATTGTAGCGTGCCCGGTTGGCTGGAAAGAACAGCCCGCATAGCGCCTTGGCTCGAACATTGTTACTTTGCGCTGCAAATAGCGCGGCACGTAGGCGGTCGGCACAAAGTTCAGGGTCAGACGAGAGAAGACAGTCGATCAGATGGGCCTCAAGATTCTCCAAATAGTTGCTGTTTCCTGACTGCCCGCCCTTCTCAAAGAGAGGGAACCAGTTTAACTCTGCTTGGTGGGAGGAACGGGTCTCAAAGCCCGCGACATCCAACCACAGCAACAGCGTCGGCTCAGTCGCATGGTTGCGCAGGCGCCGAACGATTTCCAAGCGAACGGCGGCCTTCTCCTTCAACAGCGATTCACCAGAACCTTCGCTATCCAGAATCTTGGACCATTCGCGGAGGCAGCCGGACTCGGCTAACGCTTTCAGCCATGCCTCATGGTCGTCCGCTTCACACTCAAACCCGAGCGTGTACCCGAGGGACTGGAAACCTCGCTTGATCCGTGAGAAGCAAGAAGTTTGAGAACTCAAAATCTGCGTCGCCCTTCCTGCTGCGTCCGAACTGCGTGCGCCTCCAGGACGCCACATAGTATTCTTCAGCCAAGGCGCCACGAAGGCTGAGTACTCACAACGGGTACGAAACCAGCGTGACAGCCATTCCTTGGCTCCCTGGTCGCCCGCTGCTAACGGGAGCGCGTTTCCCTTATCGTCGGAATACGCTGCTGTGGCCGACATATTGAGCAGGAAGAGGCCATCTTGCCACCATCCGACAGCAGTTGAATCGAGTTGTTCAGCGACCAGCCTGAAGACGCCGAGGGCTTTGAGGTAGTTGCCGAGCGGTTCGGGCGGACAGCCGTGGAGGGTGAGGACGGGCATGGCGTCAGGCGGTTGGAGGTTCGGGAGCAGCGAGGCGCTGTTTCCAAATCTCGATGAGCGGGCGGAGGTCGTTCTGATCGGCGGCTTGGAGCGCGGCGAAATAGGCGGCGCGTTCGGTCTCGCCTTCGGCTTCCAGGCGCGCCGGCGGGAGGTCGAGGCGGCGCAGAAGTTCGCTCAGGAAAAGCCGAATGACGCGCCCGTTAAAATCTTGGAACGGATGGACAGTCAGGAAGCGCCCTTCGGCAGAGGCCAGGAATTCGAGCGTCAGGTCGCCGATGCTGACCGCAGCTTCGGGCCAGCGCGCCTGGAGGTCGAGGCAGTAGTCGCGCATCCGCAGTGGGACGGCGTGCGGCGGGGGCGGTTGGAGGTTGCCGACACGCACTTCAATGGCACGCCACCGACCGGCCCAGTCGGGAACGAGGTCGCCCGCGACGCGGCGGTGGAATTCGAGCAGCAGGGACTCCTCGAAGGGGCGCTGGGTGTAAACGCCGCCTTCAATGTCGGCTTGAACCGCCACCACGCGCTCGGCCAGCAGCGGCGCGAGTTGGCCGTAGCTCAGGACGCCGCGCGTGGTTTCAACAAAGCGGGTGGCTCGATCCGGGCGTGTGTCTCGCGGAGGGTCTGCAGATTCACTGGCTCGCCCTCGAAGGCCATGCTCCGCGCCACCCGTTCGGGAATGGTCTCCCAGCGGCGGCGGGCTTTGTCCTGCGGCGGTAGTTTCCGCCAGCGGGCGATGTTGTTCTGCCAGTTCATTGCCTGAACCATGCACTGCTTCCGCGCAGTCATCAAGAGCCGAGATTGCTTCCATGGCCTTCTCGAACGCCCGCTGTTCCTCGGGGGTAGCAATGCCGGCGACGATGTGGCCAGCGAGACTCCGCAACGCAGCGGCTTGGACCGGCGGCAGCGTGAGCGTGGAGATGACCTTGCGGATGACGGCGACGAAGGTGTTGCCATTGAAGTTGCAGAACGGCGCGAGTTGATGGCAGCGGCGACAAAGGTTGGTGGCTTCGGCCAGTGGCATCTCCGTGCGATGAAGCGATTCCCAGAGTTGGCGAGTCGGTTCGTAGCCGTCACTGGTGGCCTTGTGCAGCGCGCCTTTGGGCAGGCAAAGCTGCCGGTTGGTTTCGACGATCACCGCCCAGGTGAATGGTTGAAGCCAGGCACGTTTCACGACTTGCCTCCCTTCGGCTTGGATTCCTTGGCTTGCCGAATATCTTCAACGGTGTCGCTGGCGTAGTGGCCTTTGCCTGTCTGCTTGTAGAGCGGTTCAGGACGGAATTTCTCCTGGATACTCAAGCCGTCTGCCACCAAGTCGACCACCAGTGATTGCTCAGCCGGGGATAGAGCTTCGGGAGTCCCGACAGCGGGAGGTTCTTCACGCAGTTCCATTTCAGAGGAAACACCGGAGCGGCCCGTCGTCTTCGAGGACATGGCAGTCTCTCGCGAAGCTCGGGCGTCGGCGATTCGCAGCAAAGTCTCGAACCAAGCGAGCCGGAAAGGTCCCCAGTGTTCAAGCAATGCCTGAGTGCGCTCGCGCCACGACGGGCCGTAGCGTGGCGAAAGACCGAGTTCCATCGGGTCAAGATGCAGAGTAACCGACGGCGCGGTGAGCGTTTCGCCAAGCGCAGCATCAGGAAGTTGCGTTTTTTGAATTGAGTCGCCCTCGCGCACGCCGCGGGCTTGGGCTTCGGCTTCCGGGCATGGATCGGGCACGTCCGTGCGTGTGTCATCTGGGGAACCGCGAAGGGACATGCGCACTTTGCCGTGGTGAGCGGCGACGAGGTAAAGGAGCAAGTCGAATTGCTCCGCGCTGAGATTGGCGAGTTCCTCGGCAAGCGCACGGGCTTCGGGGGGCAGCGGATCTGGGGCGGGGTCATCCGCGACGCGGAAAGCTCCGCGGAGGTCGGGGTCGCTGGGCCAGGCAAGCGCGTCATGGTCTGGACGCGCACGGTGCAGCGTTTCCAGAATGGCGAGTACGCTGGCTACTTCGTGACGGAAGCCAGGGCGACGGCGGTCACGTGCGCTCTCCGCAGTGTCAGCGCGCTGCCGCTCCAAGCCATCGTGACGCCAGCAATGTGGTGGGGCCTTGGCCAGCGGGAGATTGTTGGTCCGATGCTGGCCCAGCGCCGAAACGCATTCGAGTTTCAGCTTCGCTTCGAACGCCGCGTGCGCTTTGCCCCAGTCGTGGAGGCGTGCGGCCAGGAGGAGGATCGCTTCGACGCCAGCAACACTCGCAGCGAGTTGTGCATCGGCTAGCAGCGATTTCAAATGTCGCCCGACTTCCACAGAGTGCCGGCAGATGCTTTGCCATTCCGCTTTTGACATTTCATCGGAATCCTCGGTTGCATCGGGATCTTCAGCTTCAACCGGCGTCAGGCGAGTTGATGGCACCGAGACAATTCTGCCGCACACGGTGCATGGCTCCGGTTCCGGCTTGGAACCTTGAGCGTCCGTTTTCCACGGGCCGAGGGAGAAGGCTTGGTCGTCGGGATTCCCGGTCCAGCCGACCTCGGCGCGATAGCCGCCGCAACTTGGTTCAAGGAGAAAGATTTGCCCGGCATAGATACGGTCAGTTTCAGCCTGGGTGAGCCGGGTCCACCCATCGCGGTAGTCCCAACGCCAGATGCGGCCTGAGCGACGTTGGAGGGCTTGCTGGGCAAACTGATGGAACCCGACTCCCTTTTCCTCGGAGAGGCTGCGTGGTACTGGGCAAAGCTCGTCATGTTCCGGTCGCAGCTTCTTCGGCGGCTTCTCGCGCGGTAGTTCGGAGCAATCGCGCCAGAAGACTTGCACGTCGAGTTCGTCGCCGTCGCGGATGAAGCGGGCAATGTCCACATCGGCCCCGGTGAGGTCGGGCGCGGTGTCGAAGAGATCGAAAAGGTCTTTGTCACGCGGCACGAAGCGCGGTTCGTAAGGGAGAAGACGATGGCGGTCGGATGCAGAAAGCTGGTCGGCATGGCTCTTTAGAGCGGCGAGGTTTGCTTCATTCTTCAGCTTTGGAAGCTCATTTACCACTTCCTTGACTTCATCACCTTCATAGGGTGCGGGGGCTTCTGATACATCGGTCCAAAAGACAGCCGCTTGCTGGGACACCGCCTTACTTTCTCGCCAGTCGAACCCGCGGGCACAGCGGCCCACGCGTTGAATGAACGATGGCCAAGGACAGGCTTCGGTAAAGAGCACGTCGGCGGACAGGTCCACGCCGGCTTCGACGACCTGGGTGGCAATGATGAGGCGAGGGCGACGCTGCGCATCACGCAGGCGCTCGCCCCATTCCTTGCGCTCGTTGACGCGGAATCGGGAGTGCAGGAGCAGCCGTTGCGCGCTCTTCAGCTTCTCATGCTGAGCCAGTGAAATGGCACGAGCGACGGTGTTGACGATGACCAGAACAAGTTGTCCATGCTTCAGATTCGTAAGCTGCGTCTGGATGTCATCGGCAAGATGATCCAGGTATCCAGCATCGGATCCCTCTTTAAGTTTGAGGAGTGTCGCTTTGCGACTTTCTGTGACTGGTCGAAGCGACTTTCGGTTTTGAGTGAGCAGCACCTCCACACGCTCGTCCTCTGTCCGGTCTTTCCCCCAGAGCCGTTTCGTCTCGGCCCCACACGCGGTCCACAGGGCATTCACCTGCTTGCGGTAGTCCACGCCATGATCAAGCCAGGCGCGTTCAAGCGTGGCGCTCATCCACCAAGAAAACGTGGGAGCAGCAATTGTGTCCTCCGCCGGCTTGAGAAAACCTCCACCGAGAGGGCGCAAGTCCAATCGTTGACGCCAAGCCTGCAATTGAAGACTGGTGGCGAATCCGCTGCCCATGAGTTGAACCTCGTCAAACACCCACACACAGTCGTTGTTCAGTAGGGCGAAATCTTTAGGCCACCGGGCACGCCCTGAAGCATAGCCGCGATTGAGCGCGCGGGAAAGCAGCATGTCTTGCGTGCCGATGATGATGGCGGCGTGCTCGGGGTGGTTGTGCCACTCACGCTTCTTGTTGTCGAGTTCCTCGCCGCCCATGAGGACGACGGGCGAATGCTCGGCCAGCCATTTCAAGTCTTCCAGCATCTGTCCTCTGATGCCAAGCTCGTCGGCTTTGGCGAGCAACTTTTGCAGCCATTTCCGGACCTCGGATTCCGTCTGCTCCACCAGCGTCCGCATGGGGAGGCAATAGACAAGGCGGCGAGGCCACTGCGAAGAGTTGATTGTTGAGGGTTGCGAGTTGAGGGACGGAGCGACGCGATTCCAGAGCCATGCCAAAACGACAGCGGCAGTTTTCCCGAGACCAGTCGGGACGTTGATGAGCAATGAGCGGCATTCGCGGCCTTGAGTCAGCGTTTCGGGATTGTCCAAGCGTGCGCCGTCGCCACACGCGAGACGGCACTGGTAGGCGAGCGGATTTTCAAGACCCGTGGCGGCTTGGAAGAATTGGTCAAAGCGCATCGGATTTTCGTTCATGGGCATAACCACTCATTTGCCCGAAGATTTCGTCGCAGCGCTTTTGGGTTTGGCGGAAGAGTGCAAGGCTTTTGGCACAGCGTGGAAGCCAATCTCCGGCTTGGGCGGAGCGGGCGGCGGAAGCAGCAATGGTTTGATCTTTTGATAGAGGTCTTTAAGTGCCGCATCGTGGCCAATCAAGGCGTGCTCGATCTGCGCCAGGCGCTTTTCGAGTTCGGTACGAGCAAGCAATTCCTCGCGCATCCGCACGAACGCGCGCACGACATAGACGCTCATGGCCACAGCGCGTGGGCTATTGAGGATGGTCGCTGCCATGATCGCGCCGTGCTCGGTGAAGGCCCAGGGTAGCTTCCGTCTGCCGCCGTGTGAACTTGATGTTCCATTTTGGAACATCAAGCTGGCGAACTCCGTTGACGTGAGTTGGAACAGAAAGTCAGCGGGAAACCGCGCGGCGTTGCGCTTGACCGCCTTATTCAACACTCGGGTCTGAACGCCATAAAGGACGGCCAAGTCGCTGTCCAGGACGACGGGTTTGCCGCGAAGAGTGTGGATCGGCAACGGAGGTTCTGGGATGGCGGTAAGTTCATTCATCGAATGATGGCCCCGTGCTCCGTAAATACGCGCGGAAGTTTGCGCCGGCCGCCACGTCCCTTTGATGTCACAATTTGTGATATCAAAGCCTCGAACTCTCCTTCGTTCCGCAGAAACGAGAAATCGTCCGGAAACCGCCGGGCCTTGCGTTTGATTGCCTGATTCATGGCGCTGCTCGGCACGCCATAAAGCTTGGCCAGGTCGCTGTCCAAGCCGACCTGTTTGTCGCGAATGGTAAGAATCGCCAATTGCGAATTAGGAATCGGAAGCCGCTCTTTCATGGCAAAGGCATAGTTTTGAGGAATGGTTGTCTCCAAATTCCCGCTGGAGTAACATGAGTGTCGGGGACCGAACGCTGGCGGATACGATTTTCCGACGGAAGACTGAGCAGTTGCCGGAGCGCGACTACACGGTGGCGGCGAGGGCGACCCGTTTGGAGCCGGCGGAGATTCCGTCTGGCAGACGCACATTCCAACGCCGCTCGCTTTGGTCCACTTGTAGAACCACACTGGCATCGCCGGGCGGATGGTCGCTGGCAGGCTCGATGAAGAGAAAATCGGGACCCATCTGCGTGATACTGATGGATGCGCCATTGACAATTAGCCGCATCTCCACCTGGGCCGAATGCGCGCCGTAATTTTGCTCTGCGATCATGAACGAAATGCTGATACCTAATGCTCGCCTCTATGCCGCCCGGCATCAACTCGAACTTGCCGAGACGCTGGGCTCTGGAAAAGACGGTATCGTTCTGGTTGCCAAACACAAGACCAAACCGGCCAATGTTGCCATCAAAGTCCTCCGTTTCGACGAGCTCTATCTGCGCGAAAAACAGGCGTATCAGCGGTTGGGAAAAATGACGGTAACCACAGTGCTCGGATTCAACGTGCCGCAACTGGTTGGCTCCGACGACGGCCTGCGGGTGATCGAAATGACCATTGTGAAGCGGCCATTCGTGTTGGATTTCGCCGCCGCCTATCTCGACGCGCGACCCGAGTTTCCTGAGGATGTCTGGACGGAATGGGAAACAGAAAAGCGAGAGCAGTTCGAGACGCGCTGGCCGGCGGTCCAAGAGGTCTTGGCGGCATTTGAAGAACTCGGAATTTATTTGCTGGACGTGTCTCCGAGCAACATCGCTTTCCTCGACTGAGGATACGGATTGGAGCTGGCTCACAACTCACCTTCCTTGGATTCTTGAGCGGAATAGCTGTTCATAACTGCCCTTTTGTGCCTGCGTCGGTCGAGGTGGAATCCCCAGTCGCAATTCTTCCTCCGCGACCCTCAGGTTTCTATCAAACTTGTTTGTGGCGCGCGAGTAAGAAAATCTTGTTCATCGGCTCATGGCGCAGGGAAGCCGCTGGAGCAATACCGGGTCTCTCCACTTCGATTTGCTGGTCCGCACATTTGCCCCGAGTTGCATGTTTTGCGCGCATTTTGCTTGCAGGTCGCCTGGAGCTTTGGTTCCTTGTTCGCACCAAGGCAGGATGAATTCCTGATTACAAGGAGCGATGGACAAAAAGTGTTTGCAGATTCCGGTGGACTTCGCGAGTCGCACGGAGTTCCGGTTGCTTGAGCGAGCGATTGGAAAGCCCGGCGCGGCAGCGGTCCTTTTCCTGTACCTCTGGCGGGCGTTGGCCTACGCGGTCGAGAATGGGCGGCTAGGCGCGTTGTCGCGCGATCAAGCGGTTCTTCTAACGGAAGACGTTGCTTTTCTCGAACTCCAACAAGGGGTCCCGAATGGCGCTTAGACAAGCGCCATTCATCTCTGACCCCTTTACATCTCTGACCCCTTTAGACCCCTTTACTACTTCGCGTTCGTGTTCGAAAAGCCATTCGGAAGCTGGCCGCGAAACCCGGCTTCTCGCCAGCGGGCGCCCTACGAGAGTTCCGCGCTTACAAGGATTTCATCGCCATTCCGAATCCGGGGAGCCGAGTGGCTGCCCGGTTCAGGTCTCAGGAAATCTTCTGCGATGGCATCGGCGAAGCGCAGGCCGGCAGGCGTCAATCGGAAACGCTGCTCGTCCATTTCGCCCCAGCCTTTCGCCAGGGCCTCGCCCATCTCGTTGGACCAGCCCTCGCGGAGATCAAAGGCGGTCGTCCGTTTGAAAAGATCAAAAGGCCAGCCGGCGGTCATCCGCAAACCGAACGCGGCCGTCTCGCCAGCCCGCGCCAACGGCGCGAGTTGTTCGCGTGATTCGATGGGCCGGCGGTCGTGCTCAAGTTGCTCGCAATAGAGCAATGTGTTCGGCCAGTTTTTTGTTCTTACACCGCCGATATAACCCGTCGCGCTCGGACCCAGACCGTAGAATTCGCCGCCGCGCCAGTAATTGATATTGTGTCTGCACGCCCGGTCGGGAATTTCAGTGCGGCTGCCTGGCGCCCGGCGCGCGAAGTTGGCCACTTCGTATTGCTCATAGCCGCGGTCCGCCGCAAGATCCAACAGTTCCTCGTACATGTCACACGCGAGGTCCTGATCGACGCTGAATTTGCCGGAGCGGAGGCCCGCGAAGAGCGGGGTGTCTTCCTCGTAGATGACTTCGTAGCAAGAGAGGTGTTCGCTTTGGAGCGCCGTGGCTTCGGCCAATGTCTGCCGCCACAGTTCCATGGTCTGGCCAGGGATGGCGAACATCAGGTCGAGATTGATGTTGTCGAAGCCCGCTTTGCGGAGCAGGTCGAAGGACTTCAAAACAGATTGTCGCGTATGGATTCGGCCTAATCGGTCCAGCAATTCGTCATCGAGCGATTGGACTCCCATGGAAATGCGGTTGACGCCGTGGGCGCGGAGCAACCGGGCCTTCTCGGCCGAGATTGTGGCGGGATTGCACTCGACGGTCCATTCGGGAGTTCCGAGCAGACGGTGGCGTTCCATTGCTTGGAGGATGCGTTCCCATTGGCGAACCGTGAGCAACGAAGGCGTGCCGCCTCCGAAGAAGATTGTCTGCGGTCGTCCTTCGATCGAAAGGAAGCTCATCTCTCGAATGAGAGCCGAGACGTAGCGATCGACAAGTTCGTTGTTTGGCGCGTGTGAATAAAAAGCGCAATACTCACACTTCCGCGCGCAGAACGGAACGTGGACATACAGGCTGACCGCCCGTTCCGTGACTGTTTTCCGCATGGCGCCGGTCTTAGCCCAAAATTCCGCGAAAGACAACCGGATGCGTCAGCCGGCGCGCGGCTGGGAGCGCTGCCGCTGGACATTTTGAGCCTTCAATCCCTTCGCGCTTTCGATGATTTCGAAGTTGACAACTTCCCCTTCGTTGAGGGTTTTGAAGCCGTCTCCGAGAATCGCGGTATGGTGGACAAACACGTCCTCGCCGGATTCCTGGGCGATAAACCCGAATCCTTTCTTGTTGTCAAACCACTTGACTTTGCCGCTGGCCATAACTTCCTCCTGTCGTGACAAACGGCGCCGAGTCCAAAAGCTGAAGGGTCTCGCGCAAAGGCAGAATACAACGAGGGTTTGCTTCGGCTGTCGGAGGCTTCACGGCTGCTGTCTGAGTTGCCCCCATTTAAAAATCTTGCGGTCATGAGGTCAAGACTTGTTTTGTCGGAAATCAAAGGTGCAGATGCGCCCACAAATCCGGCGGCGAGAGTCTCAGGTTAACATAGAAGGGACCGAACTCCGCATATCGCGCGCTCACCTCATCGAAACGCATTTCATAGACGATTTCTTTTAGAGCATCGAGTTGGTGCGCCATCAATGTGACTCCCCATTCCCAATCGTCCAAACCGGTGGAGCCAGTGATGAGTTGGGAAACCCTTCCGGCAAATTTTCGGCCGACCCGGGCGTGACCCGACATCAATTGTTTCCGGGTCGCCAGGTCCAGCCGGTACCAATTGTCAGAGCCGACTCGCCGCTTGCTCATTGGGTAAAAGCCCATGACCTCCCAATCCGGCATTTCCGGGTAGAGTCGATAATGTTCATACTCGGCCTGTTTCTGACGCAGCTCGGCAAAGCGCTTCTTGAAGGCGTCACTGTCCAGGGTCAATTTTTCCTGATGAACCAGAAAACTCCGGTGATCCTCCTCCGTGGTGACGTATTCAGGGAGTTCTGTCACACTGAGATAACTATAGACACGCGTCAAAGTGCCTGGTGGAAAAGATTGCTCCAAATCCCGGTGCATTTGACTGATCTCGGACAGTTCGGCCGCCAGTAGAAAGAAGACCAGGTCCGCCTTTCCTCCCACGTTCGCATAGGTGGTGATCCGCGGGTGAGAAGCGGCTGAATTCTTCGCGCAAAGCGCTTGGATGCGGGCAAGGGTCTGGCTCGACGCCTCTGGCATCAATTGGCTCCATCGGACACGGTCCACGTTGTAAAAGAGATGCAAGGCATGGATTCCCTTCGTCAACTTCACAGCAGGTAGTGTCATGGTCTTTGATCGTCCGAAGATTCGTTCTGAAGGTTGTTCGTGAACTCACTCCACTTGGAGCACTTGATCCAAGAGTTCAGGTAGTTGTTGCAGGAGACCGACTTCGACGACGACCAAGGTCGCTCCAGCCGAATGGGCGGCTTCCATCAGCGAGCCTGCGTCCGGAGGCGCAAACGCGAGAATAGGAAGATGGCTTGTCTTGCTGTTTTGTCTGAGTTCGCTGATCACGCGACAGATGTCGGCACTTTGGCACCCTAGATCGGTTACGACGAGGAATGGTCTTTGCCGGACCGCAAGCGAGACCAGTTCTCGGGCATCGCCGGAGACATGAACGCGGTAACCCAAATCCTGGAGTCGGTTAATCAACTGATTGCCGACCACAAGATTCTCGAAACAGCATAGCGCCAAGGGGCTTGTCATACAGATCAAATTGAAACGCGCATCAACAAATTGCAAAAGGATTTGAAGCTTGACGCCCAAAATCGTCGATCTTATCTTCTGGGCGAGTCAAGATTTTATTGCTGGGTTGCCAGCGGATCGAAGTCGGAGATAATTCTGCCGACTTTTTTGTTCCCTACGATGGGAAGACCGAATGATATGAACGCCGAGTTTCTTGCAGTCATTGAATTCTGGGAGCGCGAGAAGGGCATCCGCAAGGAGGTCCTTATCGCGGCCGTAGAAGAGGCGTTGCTTTCTGCTGCAAAAAAGGCGGTGGGCCCAGCACGTGAGCTCCGTTGTGTCATCGATCCTAAGTCCGGGGACATTAAGGCCTTTGCCAAGTTAGTGGTTTCGGACAAGGTCATTTCTAAGCACGACCAAATCTCGCAATTTGACGCTCGAAAACTCAAGCCGGATGCTCAGATGGGAGAGGAGTTGGAAGTGGAAGTGACCCCGGCCGATTTTGGGCGGATCGCTTCCCAAAACGCGAAGCAGGCCCTGATGCAACACATCCGCCGGGCGGAGAAGGAGTTGATATACACCGAGTTCAAAGACCGAACGGGCGACATCGTCAGCGGCACCGTGCGGCGCTTCGAGCGTTCGGACGTGACAGTCGATCTGGGCAAATTTGAGGCTCTTTTGCCAAACCGGGAACGGGTTCCCACGGAAGAGTATCAGATCGGTGAACGCATCCGTTGCTATGTCCGGGCGGTCGAGAATGGGCCGCATGGGCCCGAGATCATCCTCTCTCGCGCGGATCCAAACTTTGTCATCAAGCTTTTTCAACTTGAAGTTTCCGAGATCAACGATGGAACCATCGAAGTAAAGGGGATCGCCCGCGAGCCTGGTTTCAGAACGAAACTGGCGGTTTATTCGAGGGACGACAAGGTGGATCCTGTTGGGGCGTGTGTTGGTCTGCGAGGGCAACGTGTCAAAAACATCGTTCGGGAACTGAATAACGAGAAGGTGGACATCATTAAGTGGGATCCGAACATCAAGAATTACATCACCAACGCCTTGAATCCCGCCAAGTTGAAAGCATTCGTGGTGGATGAGGCCAACCGCCGGGTCAAAGTCATCGTCAGCGAGGACCAACTTTCACTCGCCATTGGAAAGCGTGGCCAAAACGCGCGTTTGAGTTCCAAACTCACTGGTTGGCATGTCGATATTGAGGCCGAACCAGTCGTCACGATGGGATTCGAACAAAAGGTGGCTCAAGCGGTCGAGGCCGTCGCTTCCATTCCTGGCATTTCACGCGAGCAAGCAGACATCCTGGTCCACCACGGTCTCAAGAGCTTGGAGGATCTCCTCCAGGCTGAGGTGAATGATCTCTTGGAGATTCCCGAACTGGCGGAGCAGGCGGAATCTCTCATCGAAGCGGTCAAAGCTGAGGCAGCCCGGCGAATCCACAATGTGGGCGAGACCTCGGTCGCGTAGTTGGGCGGGATGAACTTTTGGCGTGCCATCGAAGACATGTTAGGCGCATGAAAACTTCGTGGCTCAGGCGGTCGGAACAATATCATTATGCCGGTTCGTATTTACGATATCGCGAAGAAACTTGGAATCGAAAGCAAGGAGGTTCTTGCCAAGGCCAAGGCTCTGGGCATCACCGCCGCCAGGGTCCCGTCGAGTTCTTTAGATAAAATCACCGCTGAGTATTTGGAGCAGCAGATCGGAAGGCCGGCGGCTCCACCAGTCGAACCGGCGCCGGCCAACAAGCCCCAACCGGTCATCATCGTGGCACCCCCCCCGGAGCCAGCCGCTCCGGTTGCGCCGGCAGAGGTGCAGATCGTCCTCGTGGAGGAGGCCCCCGTTCTGCCCTCTACTCCAGTCGAGATTCCCGCTCTGGATCAGACCTTGCAGCGACCCGAACCGGAGGTAGCACAGACAGAACCGGTCGAGGTCACGGTGGCAAAGGTCACAGAACCTCCTGCTCTTCCTCCTCCACCACCTCCTCCAGCAATTCCGCGAATAGGCGATAAGGTTGGATTCATCCAGTTGCCGGTGAAACCTGCGCCTAAAGTTGCGGACCGACCCGCAACCTCCAAAGTGACCTCCCGATTGCCCGGACGGATTGAGCCACCCCGTGCTAGACCAGATCTTCGGATGTCGCGCGGTCAGGTGCAGCCGCAGATTCGCCCGGGCGGCCCCGGTCAAGGACGCCCCACGTCGCCAGCGCCATCCCGCACCGAAGCAGCGAAACCAGCGCCGCCAGCCGAACCTAAGTTCATTCCTCCGACGACCGGCGAATTGATTACGCTGAAGCCGCCGATCATCGTCCGGGACCTAGCCGAACAACTGAAGAAGAAGCCTTTCCAACTCATCGCCGACTTAATGCAATGGAACGTGTTCGCCAACGTCAACCAAGCGATCGATGAAACGGTCGCTCAGAGGCTCTGCGCGAAGCACGGCTATCGCTTCGAGGTGGAAAAACGTGAGCGAGGCGCTGGAGTGATCCACGCGCCCGTCAAGAAAGTTGAAATCGACATCGACGACAAGCCGGATGACTTGGCGCCGCGGCCTCCCGTGGTGACAATCATGGGGCATGTCGATCACGGGAAGACGACTTTGCTCGATGTCATTCGAAAATCCAATGTGGCGGCCGGAGAAGCCGGAGGGATCACCCAGCATATCGGCGCTTACACGATTTCCGTGCCTCATCCCGAACGCCGCGGCGAGCTTCAGCAGATCACTTTCCTCGACACACCTGGACATGCGGCATTTAGCGCCATGCGCGCGCGCGGCGCGAACGTGACGGACATCGTGATCCTTGTTGTCGCGGCCAATGATGGAGTCATGCCGCAGACGGTCGAGGCCTTGAACCACGCCCGCGAGGCGAAAGTGCCGATTCTTGTCGCCATCAACAAGTGCGATCATCCGAACGCAAATCCGCTGAAGGCCAGGCAACAGTTGCAGGAAAAAGGATTGGTGCCTGATGATTGGGGAGGCGATACCATTTTTCAGGAGGTGTCCGCCCTCACTGGCCAGGGGGTGGAAAAACTTCTCGAGATGATCGTCTTTCAGGCGGAGTTGCTGGAACTCAAGGCTAATCCCAACCGGCGGGCCAAAGGCAATGTCATCGAAGCCGGGTTGGAGCCGGGCGGACCGACGGCTACGGTGCTCGTGCGAAAAGGCACCCTGCGTGTGGGAGACACGGTCATCTGCGGCGAGTTTTATGGGAAAGTGCGGGCGTTGATTAACGAAGAAGGCAAGCGTCTGAAGGAAGCGGGCCCGTCGGTTGCAGTCAAAGTTCTGGGTCTGAACGGAGTGCCGGAGCCAGGACGCGAATTCAGCGCCGTCGAAAGCGAAAAAGTCGCCCGGTCTCTGGCTGAAGAAAGATCGGAGGCCAGTCGCAACCAAGACAAGGAACGCCGGCCAAAAGTGACCTTGGAAAACCTCTTCGACACCCTCGCGGCGGAGAGTACGAAAGTCCTCAAAGTGGTTGTAAAAGCGGACACGGAAGGCTCCGTCGAAGCCATCGTCGATGCCTTGAAGAAAATCGAGTCCACGAAGGTGGCTCTTGAAGTGATTCATGGGGCGGCGGGAACCGTCACGGAATCCGATGTTCTCTTCGCCTCGGCATCCAAGGCCATCATCCTGGGGTTCCATACCCGCATCGATAATGAGGTCTCCGATATTGCGAAACGTGAAGGAGTCCAGATCAAACTTTACGCAATTATTTACGAACTCATTGACCAGGTTAAAGAGGCGATGGCCGGACTATTGGATCCGCTGGTGAGGGAAGTCGTGGTCGGAGAGGCGGAGGTCCGAAAGATTTTTGCGCTCTCGAAAGGCGGGAATGTGGCCGGTTGCGTGGTCGGCAATGGAAGAATCGTGAAGGGCAAAGTGCGCGTGCAGCGCCGCAAGAACCTGATCTTCGAAGGCGTGACCCAGTCGCTCCGGCGATTCCAGGATGAGGTGAATGAGGTGCGCGCGGGCATGGAATGCGGCATTCGTTTGGACGGATTCGACGAGTTCCAACCCGGCGACGTTATCCAGTGCTACACCCTGGAGAAGGTTCCGCAGAAACTCTAAACCGCTCAACCATGACCTGCCATGTCCTCGCTTCGACTCCAACGTGTCCGCGAGCTTTTGAAGCGCCAAATCGGCGAAGTCATTCGCCGGGAACTGCCCTTGAGCGAAGTGGGAATGCTCACCGTGAATGACGTGGACGTGGCGAAGGACCTCCAGTCGGCTACGGTGTTCGTCGGCTTCGTGGGCAGCGAAGACCAGAAAAAAAGGAGCGTTGAGATTCTCCAGAAGGAACGCAAGCGAATCCAAGGATTAGTCGCGCGATCCGTGGTTCTCAAGTACACCCCCCAATTGCGGTTCGTCATGGACGATTCGGTCTCTCGCGGGAATCGGATCCTGCAAATCCTTGACGAGATCGAGCGATCGTCGCTGCCTCATGAAGGCCCACCCCAAGATCATTGACCGTATTCTCGAAGCCATTCGAAACTGTCAGACGTTCTGCGTCGTCGGCCACATTCGTCCGGACGGCGATTGCATCGGATCCCAGCTTGGCCTGACTCTGGCCCTCCTCCATCAAGGCAAAAAAGCCGTTTGTTGGAACCAGGATCCGATTCCTCACAAGCTGGCATTTCTCGATCCTTCGAAATTGGTCCGGCCGCCTGAAGAAGGATGGCGGTTCGACTGCGTGATCGCGACCGATTCCGCAAGCTTCGAACGGCTGGGCGCGGTCGGAGACTGCGTCAAGGAGCGCGGTCTGCTCATCAATATCGATCATCACGAAAGCAACACGCGCTACGGGGACATCAATTGGGTCTCAGGCCAGGAACCTTCGACCGGGGAATTGATCTTCTACTTGCTCCGGGCGGCGAACTGGCCCTTCACCCCGGCCATCTGCGACTGCTTGTTCACCGCCGTTTCCACCGACACCGGCTCGTTTCAATATCCAAATACTCGGCCGGCGACCTACCACGTGGCCGCCGAGTTGGTCAGACAAGGAGCGAATCTGGCCAAGATCTGCGACGAGGTTTACCAATCGTATCCGCTGCCGCGGGTTCGTTTGTTGAAATTGCTCTACAACAAGTTTCGCCTCACCCACGAAAATCAAATCGCTTACTTCTGGCTTAAGAAGTCGGATTTTGCGCGGGCGGGAGCCGACATGAGTGATTCGGAAGGATTGATCGATCACATCCGCGACATCGAACCTGTGATCGTCGCCTGCGTCTTCGAAGAAATCGAACCCGAGCTGACTCGGATCAGCCTGCGTTCAAAAAGCGACCGGGTGAGCGTCAATGAAATTGCCAGTCAGTTTGGCGGAGGAGGCCATCAGGCGGCGGCCGGCGCCAGGATTCAAGGCCGCCCTCTGTCGGTGCAGCGGCAAGTCATTGCCGCCATCAAAAAGGCCCTCAACTCGAAACATTCCTGATGCAAGTCTTTGATGCGCTCGATGGGGCGCTCCTCATCGACAAACCCGCGGGGCCGACCTCTCACGATGTCGTCGAGAAAGTCCGCCGCCGATTTCAGATCAAGAAAGTGGGCCACTGCGGGACGCTCGATCCCAACGCCACCGGCTTGCTGGTTTTGGTGTTGGGCCGAGCCACCAAGCTTTCCGAGAAGCTGATGTCGGCGGACAAAGTGTATGAAGGCAGCATCAAATTCGGCGAGACCACCGAGAGCCACGACGCGGATGGCGAACTGGTGGCCTCAATGCCGGTTCCGCCGATGACGATTGAGGAAATAAATGCCTCGGCCGCCACCTTCTTGGGTGACCAACTCCAGACCCCTCCCATGGTCTCGGCGATCAAAAAGGACGGCGTGCCGCTTTACAAACTGGCGCGAAAGGGAATCGAGGTGGAACGCAAGCCGCGCCTCGTTCACATCTATAGCTTTAAGTTCAGTGCCTATGCGGAACCGATCGGCCAGTTCAAGGTCGCCTGCACGAAAGGGACCTATGTGCGGACGCTGGCTCACGATCTGGGCCAGAAACTGGGCTGCGGCGCGCACCTCGCCAGTCTGCGGCGCATGGTCTCCGGCGCCTTCGACATCGCTAACGCGCTGCCCTTGGAGGAAGCGCTGCAACTGTCTGTGCGGCAGCTTGAGCAACGGGTGATTCCCTTCCTGCAACTCGCCGCCAACACATGAAAGTTTTCAGTGGTCAGTAATCAGTGATCAGTCTGCGATCAGTCGTCATTGGAGCGGTGAAACCGCGCCTCCACAAGCCGGAGGTGGGCCCGGCGCGCGTTGCGACTATGACCCGTAGCCCCCGACGTGAGGGGGGGGATTTCAATCTCGGATTTCGGATTTCGGATTTCGGATTTGACACCGTCCGCCTCGTTACCTCGGCGGCTACGGCCACGCTGCCCCTTCCTTCCCGATGAAAACGATCCGTCATCCAGCCGAACTTGGCGAAACGCCGAGGAAGGTCTGTGTCGCGATCGGGGTCTTCGACGGCGTCCATTTGGGCCATCAGCAGGTCATTCGGCAGACCATCACCGATGCGCGGCAGCATCATGCGATTCCAGTGGTGATCACCTTCGACCGGCATCCAAACTCTGTCGTCGCGCCGGAACGGACTCCTCCTTTGATCTACTCTTTGGCGCAGAAACTCCGCGTGATCGGTTCTCTGGGTGTCGAGGCCACGCTGCTCATCACCTTTGATCGCTCCTTCAGCGAACAAACCGGCGAGAAGTTCGTGCGAAACCTCGCCCGGGATTTCCATCACATTCACAGCATCGGCGTGGGCAGCAACTTCACCTTCGGCCACAAGAGATCCGGCAACGTCGCTCTCCTCAAAACCCTCGGCCAAGAATTGAAATTTGCCGTTCATGGCTTGGCGGCCGTTTCTTTGGACGGGAAGATTGTCAGCAGCACTCGGATCCGCGAGGCCATCCGCAACGGCAACCTCGATGCCGCGAGCCAAATGTTGGGGAGAGCCTATTCCGCTTCCGGCATCGTCGCGCGCGGCGATCAACTCGGCCGGCAGATCGGCTTTCCCACTGCGAATTTGGATGTGGCGGGCCTGGTCCTTCCTCCGAACGGAGTCTATGCCGTCCACACTCGTGTTGGCGACGAATCCAGGCCAAGCGTTTTGAACATCGGCTACCGCCCGACTCTGAAGAATCCTGAACCGGAGCTGCGCTTTGAAGTCCACGTCTTGGATTTCAGCGGGGAGCTGTACGGCCAGGAAATCGAGATTACGTTTGTCGAGAAATTGCGCGATGAAAAGCCATTCCCGTCTCTCGATGCGCTCCAGCACCAGATCCAACGAGACGTATCCGCCGCCCAAGCCATTTTCGGATTATGACCACCGGCGAAATCGCGGCGCTTCATTATCTCACGCGCAGGCCAACCGTTGTGCGCTGGAAAGACGGCATCATTACGAGCGTCGAGCCTGCTTCGTCTTTGGAATCCGATGACGTCTGGATCGCCCCCGCGTTGGTGGATTTGCAGATCAATGGTTACGCCGGTGTCGATTTCCAGCGAGACGACTTCACCGGCGCCGATTTGCTCAAGGCGGCGCGGCGGCTCCGGGCTGACGGATGTTCTCGGTTTTTCTTCACGCTCATCACGAACGCTTGGCCGACGCTGCTGGATCGGCTCCGCCGAGCGCGCGCGCTCCGGGCCGAATCACCCGAACTTCAGGCCGCCATCGCGGGGTGGCACATGGAAGGGCCGTTTCTTTCCTCCGAACCCGGCTTCTGCGGGGCGCACAATCCAGCATGGATGATCAATCCCTCCCTGGAGCAAGTGCGAGAGTTGCGCGCCGTCGCGGGAGATGATCCACTGCTGATCACAGCGGCTCCCGAACGACCGGGCGTGGTGGAGATCATCAAGTCGGCTGTTTCGATGGGGATTAAAGTCAGCCTGGGCCACACGAACGCGTCATTCGAGGTCTTGCGGCAAGCGGTCCAGTCCGGCGCGACGGGATTCACGCACCTGGCGAACGGCTGCCCGAGGGATCTGGACCGGCACGACAACATTCTGTGGCGCATGTTTGAAACGGCAGGATTGACCGTCAGCCTCATCCCGGACCGCATTCACGTGTCGCCGGCCCTTTTCCGGTTGATCCACCGCGTGTTGAAGCCCGAGTCGATTTACTACACCACCGACGCGATGTCCGCAGCGGGCGCGCCGCCGGGCCGTTACAGAATCGGACAATTGGAATTGGAAGTCGGCGCGGACCAGGTCGTGCGTTTACCGGGAAAACCAAATTTCGCCGGTTCCGCGCTGCGCCCGATTGAAGGCGTTTTCCGCGCCGCGCAGATGCTCAACTGCGCGTGGCAGGAAGTCTGGGACCGCCTTTCCACACGCCCGGCCAGCTTGATGAACTTACCGGCCGGCATGGCGGTTGGCCTGCCGGTCCATCTTTGCCTGCTCACTGCGCGAGAAAACCAACTCCTCGCTTTGAAAGTGCTCTCGCCCGTTTCGCGCGCGGACGAGGAGCTTCGATGACTCTTCTTTTCAACGCGTCACCAACGCCAATTGGATCAAACTCAGGAGGCCTGATCCCACTGGCAATACGAGCCCGGACACCAATCGCTCGCGCCTTCTTTAACGCGAAGCGCAGTTTGAAGGTAGGGGCGGCGCGCCCTGCGCCGTCCCCGCCGCGTTCAGCGGCGGAACAGAGTGACCTGCCGGGGGCTCGACTCGCGCCATCCGTTTAAGAGGGTTCCGCGCGTGCACGGCGCGGGGATGCCGCGGCGCGGCGTCCGGACCGCGTTCAAGAATCAAGGACGGCCGACGATTTCATCCGCAAGCTTTCCCGCGGCATAAACCTTGCGCAACCCTTCGATGATAGAAGCGGAGTGGACGGAAACCGCGCGCGCCTGGACTTCGGTGAAGCCGTAGTCCAGCACCAAGGAATAGATGTTCCCGTCGAAGATCAGCCCCACCACCTCTGCGTTCCGGTTGACCACCGGGCTTCCCGAATTCCCGCCGATGATGTCGGCGGTGCTCACGAAGTTAAACGGCGTCTTCAAATCGAGTCTGCGCTTCCGGCCGAGCCATGTCTGAGGCACGTCGAACGGCGGTTTGAACTTCTGTTCCGCGCCTCGTTCGTAAAGTCCGGCCAGTGTGGTCTGGTACGGAATGCGCCGTCCGTTCTCTTCGTAGCCTTTCACCACGCCGTAAGCCAGCCGAAGCGTGAAGGTCGCGTCCGGATAGGAACCGGTTCCGGAAAGAGCAAACCTGGCTTTGCCGATCTCGGCATAGGCTTGTTGTTTAATCTCTGTTTGTGTCTCAATGATCTTTCGCAGCGATCGAGCTTCCGAGTCCACGGCCCGCGCCAGTTCGATCATGGGGTCGTGGCCCGCATCGACGGCCGGTTTGCCGTCCGTATAAAGCTTCTTGCGGACGGCGACCTCTTTTACCTTGGTGCCTTGAACGAGATCGGACGCCCGCTGGATCGGAGATTTCCCGGCCAGGACTTTCTGCGCCAGCTCGTCCTGCGGGCCGAGTTGTTCGGCCATCCAAGTGAGTGAATCGGCCAGTTTCAATTGTTCGAAATCCTCGTAAATTGGGTCGTCGGAAAAGAGCTGGAATTCCAGCGATTCGCGCGCGGACTCGACAAACTCGCGCAGGCGTTCGCCGTTGGGTTTGGGACGCTCCTCGGCGGCGCGCAGGAGTGTCCGGGCGATTCCGAACAACTCGCTGTTGAACGCCAAGCCCGCTTCGAAGAGGTTGTAGCGCTGGGCGTTTTCCCGAATGACCTTCTGCGCCTTCTCAATCCGATCCCAGGCGGAGACCGTGTCCTTCAATTGCGGATTGGCCGTCGCCGCCTCCCGCAGTCTGCGCTCCTCCGAGCGCTTGCTGGCCATCAGCTCCGGATCGAGCAAACCGGCCTGCATTCCTCGCAGCGCTTTGCGGCTGTTCTGAACCGAGAACAGCTCTTCTTTGGCGCGGCGCGCATTCTCTTCGCTGCGCGCGCTGTAGGCCGTCAAAACGACTTCCGAACGGTAGAGGCGAGTCAGAGCATTCGGCAGCCGGTAGTCCCGGTGATATTCCAACTCCGCCACGGTCAACAACCGGCTCGTTCTCCCCGGATGGCCGGAAACAAAGATCAACTCGTTCTCCGCCGCCCCCGCTTTGCTCCACTTCAAGTAATGCTGGATTTTGGCCGGTTGGCCGTTCTCGTAGGCGCGGAAGAACGCCACATCGAGGTCGAAGCGCGGGTATTCGAAATTGTCCGGATCGCCGCCGAAGAAGGCGATCTGCTGTTCGGGCGCGAAGACGAGGCGGACGTCCGTGTATTTCTTGAATCGGTAAAGGTGGTATTTGCCGCCCTGGTAAAGCGTGACGACATCGCTGCGGAAACCGGTCTTATCAAGCGATTCCTTTTCGATCTCGGCCATGATTTTGCGCCGAGCCAAGAAAGCCTGCTCCGCCGCCAGGCCGGACTTCACCACGGCGTTCACGCGGTCCGTCACATCCTCAATGCTCATCAGGACGTTTAGCTCGAGGTCATGGCATTGCTTCTCGTCCGCGCGCGGCTTGGCATAGAATCCGTCGCGATAGTAGTTGTGGTCTTTGTCCCCAAGCTTCTGCAAACAGTCGGCCGCCACGTGATGGTTTGACATCACCAAGCCGTCTTCCGAGACGAACGAACCGGACCCGCCGCTATTGAAGCGCACCGACGACTTCTGGACATGATCGAGCCACTGGTCCGTGATCTCAAAGCCGTATTTCTCTTTGATCAGTTTGCGTGGCGGATCGTTGAAGAGCCACATCCCTTCGTCGGCGTGGAGCGTCGTCTGAGGGGTGAGCAGAACACCGCAAAGGAACAGGCAAGTACTCAGAGCGATGAGGTGTGTTTTCATAATGGCGAATTGGGCCGGGGTGTAGAATGGTGATTGTTGCAGTGAGCAGATGGGGATCGCGAACCCTTCCATGGTGGGCGAGACTCCCGTCGAGCCCTGGAATCCTTGCTGGCGAGAGAGTCAGGGCTCGACCGGAGTCTCGCCCCACCTTGTGGTTCATGGAGCGGACCACGGCTAACTGTTCTTTCCCACGCAGAACAGCTTCTTGTTAGTCCGAATGAAAAGCTGGCCCTGAGCGATTGAAATGGACGAGCGCGTCATGTCGTCGCCTTCCTCTCCCATCCCGACGACGCTAAGAACCTCCCCTTTCTGCGCATCGACCACAACGACTTCGCCCGCAAAGTTCATGAAGTAGATCTTGCCGTCGGCCCCGCTGGGCGACGATTCAAACTTCTTGCGACCCGGCGTTTCCAAGCTCCATTTGACCTTGCCGGTCTTCGGCTCGACGCGAGTCAGGGAACGGCGCACGTCGCTTAGGATAAAGAAGTCCCCGTCATAAAACAGCGGCGTAGGAACATCCGACGTGAGCTGCCTGTTCTCGCTGCTCTTCCAAGCCACCGCGGAATCATCCAGCACGCCCGTGCCGCCGGCTTTGACAGCATAGACCGGGTCTCCTTTTGGGGCGCAAGCCAAAATAATTCCGGCCCCGGCGCTGGGCGACGGCACCAGCCGCCAGTGCCCGATTCGTGCCGGGTTCCATGTGCCCCAGCGCCACAGCTCTTTCCCGGTCTCCGGGTCATGGCCGCTCAGATCGTCGCCGCCCGCGATGATGAATTCTTTCCGGCCGTTATGCTCGAATGGCATGGGGGTGGAGTAGGCTTCCTTCGACTCGGCCACCGCCTGGCTCGGACGGGCCTGCTTCCAAACGGTCCGGCCCGTCTCGGGATCCATGCCCAGGAGAAACGACTCGATCGGTCCGTCCGTTCGTCCCCGTCCGTTTACAGGCACGTTCCGCTGTAAGACCGGCATGTAAAGTTTGCCGCTCAAAAGCAGCGGACTCGCGGCAAAGGTCCACTGAAACGCAAACTCGCCGTAGTCTTTCTGAATGTTCCGGGACCAAAGCTCTTTGCCGGCAAAATCAAATGCGGCGAATTCTCCGTTGCCGTAGAAAAAAATGACCTTCTTACCGTCGGTTACGGGCGAGGGGGACGCATAATTGCTGTTCCGATCCTTCTGCAGACCGACGCCTGTTTCCTTTTGCCATCGAATTTTGCCCGTCTTCCGGTCGATGCAAATCGCCTGCAGCGTCTTGGTTTGTGTATCCGTCGAGGAAACGAAAACGAACTCTTCCCACACGATGGGCGTGGCGGCGCTGGGACCGGGCATATCCAAGCTCCAAGCAATGCCGTCCGTCTTTGACCAAGCGGCGGGAGGATTCTTTTCGCCGGAGGAGCCGTTAAAATGCGGCCCGCGCCACTGGGGCCAATTATCCGACAATGCGGTGGCCGGGAAAGTGAGCGCGGCCAGGGAGAGGATGGACATTGATCGAGCTAGCTTCATAGTGCGACAATTCAGTTTTTAACTCTGGCAGTTCAGTGGCGAAACTATTCCGAAAAAGCCACCGACCTGGAAGCGAAATCTGTCGAATTTGGCGACGGCTCAGGGCTGCATCAAGTTCACCGAATCCTCCCTCTCCTCCATCGGATGGAGGAGAGGGTCGGGGAGAGGAGGCGCCTTTTCATTGGTTTCCCCTCTCCTTGTTCCTCTCCCCACTCGTTCCTCGCGGGGAGAGGATGAAGAGCTTGATGCAGCCCTGGCAACGGCTTGACTTCGCTCTCGGGGTCGGCTTGCCTCTGTTGGCGCGGGCGGCAAACCCGTGTAAGCTGCGCGCCTCGAATTTGAAATGACGCAACCGAGCGACAGTGAACTGGTCCATCGGGCGAAAGCCGGTGACCTCGCCGCGTTTGAAGCCCTGACGAATCGCTACGAACGCCAGATTTATTCCCTAGTGTTACACATCGTGCGTCACCAGCAGGACGCGGAGGATGTCACCCAACAAGCTTTCCTGAGCGCTCTGGAGAATCTGGATGGCTTTCGCGAGGAAGCGAGCTTTGCCACTTGGCTCCGACGAATCGCGACTTACGCTGCGCTCAAGATCATTCGCAAGCGCAGGGGCCTTGACACGCTGTCCCTGGAAGCAGCGACCGAACCCCAGGAGGGCTACGAAACGATTCCGCATCCCGAATACATCGCGGATTGGCGGCAATCACCGGATATTCTCGTCCGGCAAAACGAGACTCGGAAGCTCCTGGACGAAGCCTTGAGCCAACTCGACGAAAAGCACCGCCTTGTCTTCCTCCTGCGCGACGTGGAAGGACTCTCCATCAAAGAAACTGCGGAGGCGATGGCATTGTCGGAGGCAAATGTGAAGGTGCGGCTCCTGCGCGCTCGTCTGCAGCTCCGGGAGCGACTCACGCAAACGCTTGGCGACCCCTCGCGCCAGGTTGAACCCCACCGGCATGACCAAAGTCTGACTTTTGGCTCGGATACGGCTGAATAAGGACTCCACAACACCCATGAAGTGCGAAGAATTGCTGGCCATGCTCAACGACTACGTGGATGGGGACATCGCGCCCGGCATCTGCGAAGAGTTCGAGAAACACTTGGCGGGCTGCAATCCCTGCCAAGTGGTCGTGGACAACATCCGCAAGACGATCACCCTCTATAAGGAGGGTCAGCCGTACGAACTGCCGGCGCCGTTCCGCGAGCGCCTGCACGACGCGCTGCGCAAGAAGTGGAAGGCGAAACACGGGAGTCAGGATGAGTGTTGAACCGGCCTAGACCGTGCACTGACTGAGGCGCTGGGACTGCATTCGCATGAAACCAAATCCGTCCGCACCGTCCCGGAAACGGCTCTGGCGGCTCCCGCTGCTCGCGATGGGGATGGCCTCCTTGCTCTCTGGTCTGTGGGGCGGTTTGGTTCGCCTGCCGCTCAACCTGCCGCTCCCTTCGGACAGTGCCAACTGGATCACTTTCCACGGACCGTTGATGGTTGCAGGCTTCCTCGGCACCGTCATCGGACTCGAACGCGCCGTCGGATTGCCGGGCAAGTGGACCTACGCAGCACCGGTCTTGACCGGGGCAGGTGCAATGGCGCTCGCTGGAGGTGTCTTGGGCTGGCCTGGACTCATTCTGCTCACCCTTGGGAGCGCTTGCTTCGTCGCCGTGACGTTTCGAGTGGTTCAATTGCAAAAGGCAATGTTCACCATCACCATGTGCCTGGGAGCTCTCCTGTGGTTTGTGGGAAATCTACTGTGGCTGTGGGAGTGGCCCGTGAATCGTGTTGTCCTCTGGTGGATCGCGTTCTTGGCTTTGACGATCGTCGGTGAACGGCTGGACTTGAGCCGATTCCAAAAACTCGAACGTTCGGCGACACCGACGTTGATCGGAGCGCTCGGCCTGTTTCTGAGCGGAGTTGCGCTCAGTGCTATTTGGCAGATTCCGGGCGAATGCCTGGCGGGCGGAGGCCTGCTGGCGCTGGCCCTCTGGCTCGGGCGTTTCGACATTGCCCGGCGCACCATCCGTCAACCCGGATTGCCACGCTTCATGGCGGTTTGTCTTCTCGGCGGGTATTTCTGGCTGGGTCTGACCGGTGTCCTCCTCCTGCTTTCCGCCCCCCTCGAGAGCGGCCTGCGCTACGACGCAGCGCTGCATTCCTTTTTCATTGGATTTGTCTTCTCAATGATCTTCGGGCACGCGCCGGTTATTTTTCCGTCGGTGCTCATGCTGCCGGTTTCCTTCCACGGCCGGTTCTACGTGCACGTTGCCGCCCTGCACGCGTCGCTGCTGTTTCGCGTTAGCAGCGACTTGGCCGCCTGGCCTGTGGGGCGTCAGTGGGGAGGGGGTCTTAACGCTGTGGCAATCGCATTGTTTCTCGCGAATACGGTCACTGCGCTCGCCACGGGAACGAAGCGGAGCCAACCCGGCGGCTCCCATCGGATGGCTGCGAAGGACGCCGGTTAGGCCTGCGCTTGCCCCATAAAAACGTCGCAGCGCGCGTGTCATCGTTTTTTTGATTTGGCGACTCGGTCTAATTTTATGATTTCAACCATGTCGGAAAAGCGGGCGTAGCCTTTCCACAGGGTCTCGAATCCCGGCGCG
>JACQWK010000461.1 GCA_016209525.1 Verrucomicrobiota bacterium | reverse complement strand
GGGTGGGTGGGTTCATTGACTAAATTCATCTATGTTGATTATTCACGTTGATGTACGTGTAAAGATGGATTGCGTTGAAGCCTTCAAACAGGCCACCCTCGAGAACGCGCGAAACAGCATTCTGGAACCAGGCATTGCCCGGTTTGATGTCCTCCAGAAGCAGGACGATCCGACTAGCTTTGTTCTGGTTGAGATCTATCGCACGGAAGATGCCCCCGCGAAACACAAGGAGACTTCCCATTATCAAAAGTGGCGGGACCTGGTGGCTCCGATGATGGCAGAGCCTCGACGCAGCCAAAAGTTCGCGAATCTCTCTCCGAAAGACGAGGGTTTGTCGCCGCCGACGTGAGGAGCCGGACAGACGTAAATCGTAAATCGTAAATCGTATATTGGCTCCGGGTAGTGCCGCCGGTTACCCGGCGGCACCCCCACAGACCCGTACGAGCCCAATTCGGGCATACGGTTCCTCAGATCATGGTTTCGCTGCGTAAACCGAGTGAACGACCCGGGCTTCGGGAAGGTAAAAGAAATCCAGCAGCTTGTTCATCCGCTCCCAGGACATCCCTTTGGGATCGCCCCGGCGCGCGAGCCATTTCCGCCAGACCTTAATCACTTCCCATCGAAACCGTTGCAAGGAGGCAAAGTTGCCAGTGATACCGTAATACCCAAAGTGACCTTTGAGTTTGCGGCCCAACTGCTCCACTTGCTCCCGCATCGGTTCGTGCAGGTTTTCTCGACACCACTGGCCCATCGCTTTGAGTCCGCGCGTAAACCGTTTCCGCATGGTCTGCCGCCGAATGATCCACCGCCCTTCCCGGCTTTTGCCCCAAAAGTGGGTCAAGCCCAGAAAGTCGAAGGTTTCCGGTTTCGGACCGTCGGTCGGGTCATCCTGTGTTTCCACCGGGCGACCAAACGGCACCAAACGCGTCTTCTCAGGATGCAGGCTCAGCCCGTATTTCTCGAAGCGTTTGAAGAGGACCCGATAGACTTTCTCCGCGTCTTCTTTCTTCTCGAAGCCCAGGATGAAGTCATCGGCAAACCGCACCAGAAAGGTCCTCCCTTTCATCCGCGGTTTGACCTCTTCCACATACCAGCAGTCCAGCACCTCGTGGAGATAGATATTACTCAGCAAAGGTGAGATCACCCCCCCCTGCGGAGTTCCATCTTCCGGGTAGCTCAACTGCCCCTTTTCCCACACTCCCGCTTTGAGCCATTTGCCAATCAGGCGTCGTATCACTCCATCACGCACCCGCCGGTCCAGGAACTTCCTCAACCGCTCTTTCTTGAGCGTATCGAAATACTTCCGAATATCGACCTCTAGAATCCACTGTATTCCCTGATGCGTGCATTGGCTCCAAATGCAGGCCAAGGCTTGGTGCGCCGAGCGTCCCGGCCGAAACCCATACGAGAAGCACTTGAAGTCCTGCTCGAATATCGGTTCCAGCAACATGGTGATCGCCCGTTGCAGCACCTTGTCCTCAAGGGTGGGCATCCCAATGCCACGCGTCTCCTTGCCATCGCCTTTCGGAATGTGGACCCGCTTGACGGGCGGAGCGAAATAGCTGCCGCTCTTCACTCGATGGAGTAAGCCACGCAAGTTCTCCTCGAGCTGCTTGCCGTAGTCACTCCAACTTTGTCCATCGACTCCAGGGGCGCTGTCCGGTTTGACTCGCTCATAGGCTGCCTTTAGCCAATCCACAGTCAGGTAGTGGTTCAAGGCCGTGAAGCATTCCTGAGGTCGCTCCCGGGCCAGTTGCGCTATCCGTTGCTGTATCGTGCACACGTATTCTGATCTCTGGGTATCATTCATGTTTCTCAACAACTGTTCCATGACCCGACCGCCCCCTTCCCTACTCCCAGGCTTCGACGGGACTCGTTCGCCTGTTTTCTACCGGTACTATGAGGCAGCTAAGACTACCGGGCGCGTTTTGCGTCACTCCGTTTGTCACGTTGCGCCGCAATACCTCGGGCTGATTTCCCGCGTTCGCTCGCCGTCGCGGGGAAATCACCGCGCCGACGCCAGGGTGTTGTTCGACCGGTCTCACCCTTTTCTTCCGGTCTTTTGTCCCAAGGACGCTTTCGGTTCTCCCAAGTTCCCTGCGAACTCTTTTGACCTTTGCCCTGTTCTCGGACCCCGGACGGTTCCTGGCGCCCGATCCTCCGCAGCGCTCAGACTTGGTCCCCGCAATTGCTACCACGAAGACACCGACCAGATATGACTTTCGAGGCTCTATCACACGGCTTCAGTCATGGCTGTTTACGCTTCGTGCCGTCCTCTCGAACGACGACGCAAAACTCGCTTCCGGTGGCGGATCGGCCTTTCCGGGTGGGTTTTTCCATCCCCACAGAGTTCGTTTGGAGAGTTTCACACTTTCGCGCTCCCCTCTCCCAGGGCTTCTCTTGGCGCGAAGCAATTCTCATTTTGGCAACGGGCGCGGTTCGTGACCGTAAGGCGGACACTCCTGTCCGCACATTTTCGGAGGTGTTGCGGACAGGAGTGTCCGCGTTACGGCCAAAACGAGAATTGCTGCAGGGCCTCATTCCCCGCTTGCGCAGCGCGTTGGAGTCGGTCTTAAATGTGCGCCGAAAACCCGAGACGCTACCGTGTCGAACCCATGCGCGCTTTGGCGACACTTCTTGTTCTGAACTGGACTGTCGGGCAATCTGGGCCGGCCAGCCTGGCTCAAACAGCTTCCCAGCCGGACTCAGCAGCAATCCAGCCACTCGGCCAAAGGGCAACCAACGCCTCTCCCGCCGTCGTCGGCACAAGAACCCAAGAAGCGGCGTCACAAGTGCCGCCGCTCTTCGAGTTCTTCGATGGCGATCGAGTCGTTTTGCTCGGTGATGCCCTGATCGAGCGGGAACAACTCTATGGTTACGTCGAGACCCGGTTGCTGGCGCGGTATCCCAAGCGGAAGATCGTTTTCCGCAACTTGGGTTGGAGCGCAGATAATCCCGCGGGCCAGTCCCGAGTCAGTTTTGATTGGCACAAGCCGGAGGAGGAGTGGACCGAACAGTTGCTGGCTCAAATCGCCGCGGTGAAACCGACCGTCGCAATTCTCGGCTACGGGATGGCGAGCTCGTTCGACGGCGAAGAAGGACTCGGAAAATTCAAGGCTGACCTGGCCAAGTTGATCGAACGCATTCAGCGGCTCTCCAGAGAAAAACCAATTCGCTTCGTTCTGCTAGGTCCCATCCGCCACGAAGAATTGCCTGCCCCGCTGCCGAATCCGACCCAGCACAATCGTTTGCTGGCCCTCTATGCCAAGGCCATTCAAGAAACCGCCGAAGCTGGCCGTCACCGCTTCATTTCGTTGTTCGAACTGCTCGAAGATGGAACGAAGACCGATCCGCCCGTGCCGCTCACCGACAACGGCATTCACCTGAACGCAATCGGATATTGGCGTCTGGCCGAGATTATCGAGATGGGCTTGGGCTGGAATCCGACAACCTGGCGTCTGGGAATCACCAAAGACGGCAAGCTGCGGCGGGGCAGCAACCTCATCCAGGTGGAGGAGTTGGAAAAGAAAGACGATTCGGTCCGATTCAAAGCGGCGGCGGATTTTCTCGAGGTCTGTTTGCCGCCGGGAGACGACAGTGTCATCCCAAGAAGAACACCGCCAAACCTGCTGCAATTCGCAGGACTCAAGCCGGGCACCTACGTGTTGAAGATCGATGGACACGCTCTAGCGGGCCTCGACCACACTGAATGGGCCAAGGCGCAGCGAATCAGCGGCGGACCGCCTCAATCGCGAACGGAGCAGCTCCGTCAAACAGTGATCAAGAAAAACGAGCTCTTCTTCCACCGCTGGCGTCCGCAAAACCAAACCTATCTCTTCGGCTTCCGCAAAAATGAACAAGGGCAGAACGCGAGGGAGATTCCCATGTTTGATCCGCTCATCGAAGAGTTGGAGGATAAAATTGCGGAACTCGTCAAGCCGCTGCAGCACACCTTCGAGCTCGTCCGGTTGGAAAATCAACCGTCGGCTCAGAAGGCATCCGAAACCGTAGGGCAGGCTTCTAGCCTGCCCGTTCGCGGGGCGTCCTCGCCCCGAGTTTCGAGCGGCAAGATGCCGCCCGAACCGGCAGACAAGATGTCTGCCCCACATTTTGAGATCGCGAACGGCTTCGAGATTGAACTCTTCGCGGAAAATCCGCAATTGGCCAAGCCGATCCAAATCAACTTTGATCCGCAGGGTCGCCTCTGGGTGGCGAGTTCATCCGTTTACCCGCAAATCCAGCCAGGCCAAGTCGCCGATGACAAGATCCTTGTGTTGGAAGACACCGATGGCGACGGCAAGTCCGACAAATCAACGGTCTTCACGGATGGCCTGCTCATCCCGACCGGTGTCGAGCCTGGCGATGGTGGCGCCTATGTGGGACAAAGCACCGAATTGCTGCATTTCAAAGACCTGGACGGCGATGGGAAAGCGGATCAGAAGCGAGTGGTGCTTTCCGGCTTCGGCACCGAAGACACTCATCATATCCTCCACACCTTGAGATGGGGCCCGGATGGCCAACTCTATTTCAACCAGTCCATCTACATTCACAGTCACATCGAAACGCCCCACGGCGTCGTGCGGCTCAATAGCGGCGGCATTTTCCATCTTCGGCCACCCACACTTGAGTTAGGCATCCACTGCAAAGGCTGGGTCAATTCCTGGGGCCATGATTTCGACGCCTTTGGCCAATCGTTTGTCACGGACGGGGCGGGAAGCGCGGGCATCAACTACGGCGTCCCAGGCGCCATGTACCTAACTTACGCAGGCGCGGGCCGAATCTTGGAAAGCGTGAGCCCGGGGAATTATCCAAAATTCTGCAGCCTCGAGATCGTCGCAAGCCAGCACTTCCCAGATGCGTGGCAAGGCAGCTTAATCACGTGTGATTTCCGCGCCCACCGGGTGGTCCGTTTTGCGATCAACGAACAGGGTTCGGGGTATGTCACCCGGGAGATGCCGGATCTCCTTCGCACGTCGGACGTGGCTTTCCGCCCAGTGGACGTGAAATTCGGACCGGACGGCGCGCTTTACATCGCCGATTGGTCCAATCCCATCATTCAGCATGGCGAGGTCGATTTTCGTGATCCGCGCCGCGACCACGAACATGGCCGCATTTGGCGAATCACGGCGAAAGGCCGGCCTTTAGTGGCCAGGCCGAAGCTCGATCGAGCCGGCAATGCCGAACTGTTGGACCAACTTCTGTCGCCGAACGCGTTCAACCAACGTCAGGCGCGCCGAGTGCTGACGGAACGCGGCCCAGCCATCGTGCCGGATCTGGCCGCCTGGACCAAGGAGAACTCCGGTAACGCGGGGGAATCTTCCAGCCTGCCAATTGAAGGAGCATCCTTGCCCGGCGGTTCAAACAGCAAGGTGAAGCCGCAACCACCAGACCACCTGCCAGCACCACGTCCTCAGAGAGTGCTCCTCGAAGCCCTCCGGATGTACCAGTCGATTGATGTTGCGGAGCCCGATGTCTTAGAGAGAGCGCTGTCTGCAAACGACGGACGCATCCGAGCCGCCGCGGTTCGGGTTGTCGGCTCTTGGCACCATCGTCTCAACCGTCCGCTCGATCTGCTGGCTCGCGCCATCGGCGGCGTGGGTGGCAAAGTCGGGCCGGACATGACCTCTTTGGGCGCGAGTGCACAAATTGATTACCTGATTGAGTCGTTGCACTATCCGAACAGGAAGGTTAAGGAAGGCTACCATTCGACAATCCTCGAGACGAAGGATGGGCAGGAATTCTCCGGGGTTCTCGTGCGGGAAAATCGCGAAGAAGTCGTCGTTCGGGACGCGACCGACAAAGAAATTCCGATTCCCAAGAGCCAGATCGAGAAACGCGCCACCGGAGGGTCGATCATGCCTTCCGGACTTCTGGAGGTACTGGACAGCGATCAACAGATTGATCTGTACCGATTTCTGTCGGAATTGGGCAAGCCGGGCCCGTTCGACGCCTCGAAGGGCAATGTCGCCCGGTTCTGGAAACTGTTCGCCGCGACGATTGACGCCGCGCAGTTCGGTGATGAGAGAATCCTTAAGAGCCATTGGACCGACCGAGATTGGAGCCCTGCGTTCGCGCGGGTCGATGGCAGGCTTCCGAGGGAGGAATTGGAATCGAAGCTCAAATCCGTCGCGGGCCGAGGACCTTCAGCAGTTTATGCCGCCGCGAGATTTCAAATCTCCAAAACCGGCCAAGTTCATTTGAATCTTAGCGCACAGAGCTATCTGGGGCTGTGGATCGACAGCCGGCCAAACGCGGCCACCAGCCCGATCCACATGGATTTATCCTCGGGCACACACACCTTCGTTATCAAACTCGACGCGCAAAACTTGCCGGATCACGTTCGGATCGAGACGGACGATGGAACGTTTCTCACGGAGTAAGTCTTGTGGCGAACCTCTGCCCGCATCCGGATTCCGAGCATTGCCGAAACCGACGATGCGCAGCCGCCGAGGTGACGAGGCGGGCATTCTGCAATCCGGTACCAAAATCCGAAATTTGTGATAGAGCCAAAACCTGCTGGCTCCACCTCTGGCTGTGTTTCAGTCTCGTGTTCTCGTTCACAGCGCAAGGCCAAGGCTTGAAATTCTCCGAGGAATCGCTTCTCTGGGACAAGTCTCTTAACTTGCGCGGAGGGTTCGGTTTCAAGGACAACGTATTGCTCAGCCCGACGAAGCACGAGTCCGGTGCCTTTGGGGCGCTGGGATTCGACGCCATGCTGCTCCGCCTGCCCATCGATGGCCCGCAGTTTTATGTTTTCCTGAGCGGCGATGATTATCGATACTTGAACGAAGTCGGCGTGGACAAGGAGCAGATTCTCGTAGCCACGAGCCAACTTCAGTTCGAAGTTGGCACCGCCTGGGAGACCGGACTTGAGCTGCAATACGTCTTCCAAAACCAAGTGTTCGATGTTTCCGCGACGGAGACGGAGTTGACGACCCTCCGCTTGAAAGGCCACGGCATCAAAACCACGCCGTTTCTCGCCAGGAAACTGTCGGAGAATTGGCGGCTTCAATCGCATATCCCAGCGACCCGCCAATTTCTCTTGGAACCGCTCGACGATTATTGGGAAGCAGGGCCAAAATTAAGCCTGGAACGCCAGTATGGCCGGCGTTCGTCACTCAGTTTCGGGTATGAGTTTGGCCGGCGGATGTACGATCGGCGGGAGCAGGTGGATCGACGAGGCGCGATCGTGCCGGAATCGTCGCTCGATTTTGAAATCCACGAGTGGGAGTTCGTCGATCGCCATTACTGGGACCAGCAGCGCCGGTGGCGGAGCGATACCAAGCTTGCTTTCGAATTGAATGTCGATAACGGTTCGGGCTTTTTTGATTATCATCGCTACCAATTGTCGGAACAACTTCGTTACTCCTCAGAAACGTGGATGCTGAGAGGACAGGTCAGGGTCAATTACTACGACTACCAGGTCCAAACCGTCGATCGGGGGGGCGCTGCCCGGCGCGAACTCACGACGTTTACCGTGACGGTGCGAGGCGAAAGGCAACTTTGGAAAAAGATGAAACTGTTCGCCGAGTACGAACACGAGAGGAACCTCTCGAACCGAGCCTCCAACGAATACGCGGCCAACATGGTGGTTGGCGGGATCGACTGGGAGTTGTGATTCTTCGACAAGCACTGTGGAATCGTAGCCGCCGAGGTGACGAGGCGGACGCTGTGGTTCAAACCGAAATCCGCCTCCTCACGTCGGCGGCTACGGCCCAGCGTAAAGATCAATGACGCGTTCGATGGCGCGGCGGCAGACGGCGCAGAACGCCGGGCTGCGCGTGAACATGATGCAGTCGATCTCCGGCCGGTAATATCCTTTGACTTCGTACATCGCGCCTTCGAAAGCGCCCACTTTGCCGCGGTGTTTTTCCTGGCCGAACAGTTTTGCTTCAAATTCGCGATTTTCGCGGAAGAGCGCCTCCATCTCTTCTTCGGGCCGGTTCTCCGCGCGGATTTTGGCGCGCCGGTTCTGATACTCGCGCGAGTGTTTTTCGAACTCCGCCTTGAGCCACGCCGTGGGCACCGGCGTGTCCGCTTCGATCAGGTCCTTCCATTTCAAATCCTTCGCCTCAAGGAGCGCCGTGGCGTTCGGCTCCCACGGCTCAACCTTGACCGTCGGCGAGGCGTAGGCGACGGGCGAGGTGTAATACTCGTCGGCCAGCCCGGCGAAATGATGGCCGAACTCGTGGACGAAAACGTACGGCGCTTGCGCGCTGTCCACCGCCACCGTGCCGTAGAGATTGTGAATGCCGCCGCCGCCATACGTGCGCGTATTCGTCAAAATCTCCACAAACTCATACGGGGCGAATTGAGCCACGGTGCGAAACGCGCGATTATCGAAAGTCAAGATGTAGCGTTCCGAACCGAACGCGTCGTACGTCGCGCCGAGCGGCGACGCGCGGTGAATGCCGGTCGAGGGACGCGAGATGCCCGATTCCGCCGCCGGCGGGCAAAGCGCCCAAACGTTAAAATCCTTGCGTCGTTCCTTGAATGGCGGCGTTGAGAAAAGAATCTCGGCCAGTCGCCGCGCGTCGGTTTCGAACTTTTTCAATTCCTGAACCGTATAGCCGTCGCCCAAAATCAAAAAATCGACCTTGGCCGCCGAATCGCCGCTCTTTTGGATTTCGATGAGAGGGCTGGGCGGAGAAGGCTTGGAACGATCCACGAACAGATCTCTCGGATCGATCATCGTGGACCAGACCTCGCGGAAGGCGTTATTGCCATCGCGCTTCTTCAGGAGGATTTGCACAGGCGCGGGAGGCTCCGGAAAGCGCAGCGATTCATGAAACGTGCGGTTTACGGTCTTGGCTTCATCGGTCGTTTCCCACTCGCCGTAGATCGAAGCGAAGCCCCGTGAGTACAGCATGCGATTGGTGCGCCGCTCACGAACTTCAAAAAGGTATTTGCCCAGATTCGTATCGTCGATGGCCTTCGAGAGATGGCCCGGCCAGGAGAGCGGCTCGATCATGGCGCGATCGACGCTGAACATTTCCTGGGTCGCATTGCCGGTGTGATAGTAATCGACCCGCATTGTGCGCGGCACCGTGGATTGGGCGAAGGCGGCTGCGGCAGACAGGCAAACAACCAAGGAAAGCCTCAAACCGACGGAGAATCTCGTGAACATGGCGGTGATCGTATGGGAAACCATTGCGAAAGAAACGTCAGAATCCGCCAGTGAACACGAATTCACGCCGAGAGACTGTCTAAAAAGTGGGTGGAACGGGCTACCAGCCCGTTTTTGACGGTAACTTGCCGCCAACAGGCCCGGCGGGCTGGTAGCCCGCCGAAACAGGCCGGTGGCCTGTTCCACCCGGAAGACAATTCCAGGACAGGCGCTAAGAGACTCAGGTGGTCTGGCCTCGTGGAAATGGGTTGGGACCGCTCCGCCGTTCGACGGGGCCAGTCCAGTTCCACGGCCGTTCGAATCTCGCCAACGGGAGCAGGAGGGTTTGAGCGGGTTGCGGAAAGATACGTTGCGCCGTCAGCGGACGCTGGAGCGGGCGGGACCGCGCAGTTCACGAGTGGGGACGCCGCGTTTCTTGGCCAAGGGATCCACGTAATAGCGGTAGCCGCCGGCTTCGCTGAAGAAAAGGTAAGGTCCGTTCTCCGTCCACCATTTTTCCCAAGCCTGAGCGGCGCCGTCACTCGGTCCATCCGGAGCATACCGGCGAAGCAAGGAGGCGGCGGTCTGGGCCCTGGAGCCGCTTTCGCGCAAAGCTCCGATCGCCTTCTCGATGAATTCGGCCTGGGCAGGCGGCGTGTGGAAAGAGATCGCTTCCGAATCCACGGCGAGCCGGCCATCGGTTTCGGGATAAAGAAAGTCGCCGTTTTGATTCAGCCATTCGCGCAGCGCGGCAGAGCCTTTTTCGCGGAGCGCGGTAATCACGGAAGGGGCCAGCATGTATTCAACGCTTTCGAGCTGCACGGAATCGCGCGCCAGCAATCGCTTGAGGGAGTTCCGGAGGCGAGGCACCGGACCTGCGAAGACCGACGGCGTGACGGCGATGGGCTGGTCCTCGGTGAAGCGGCTAACGTAAGCGATGCTGTTGAGCAACATGGCTTGGCCGGTCTCGTTCATTTCGCTTGGAGAAAGATCAAAGCCAAAATGCAGGAGGTTTCCTTGACGCCACCACGCGGCGGCCGTCACGGTCTTGGTATTGATCCCACCGCAGAAGAATTCCACCTCCGGCAAATCCGCAAAATCATCCGAGTACGTGCACCAACCCGGGACGCCCTGGCGGTTGGCATCGCTGACGAGCGGCAGAACTTCGACCGTGCGTTCGGAGACTTCTCCGGCCCAGGCGCTGGGTGTTCTCCGTTGAATTTTCCGGCCGACGTTGATTCGCAGCGGCTTTTTGAAAATCAAGTGCTCGCGTAACCCGTACGCGAAAGGGTCGAGGCACGTTCACCCTGAACCGCCTTTGGCCATCCAGGCCACGGCCAGGTTGAGCCCGGCGCTTCCCAAGAGGACAGTCGGCTTGACCCACTGGTCGCGGGGACCCAGCGGAGACTTGTGCGACGGCGAGTCGAGCTGTTGGCCGGTTTGCGGCCAATCCAGCAGCACAACGTCGAAACCAGCCGCCTGGCGTGGGTCAAATCCATTTCGGTTTGCGACGGCTGCCTGGCCTGCATTCAACTCAAGGAACGCCTTGAAATCGGCCGCTCGCGGCGAAGCGGCATCGCCGACATAGAGAACCTTGAGCTGCGAAAGGTCGGCGGCGCGGAGCAAACCCATGGAGACAGCCAACACGGTCAGCCACCAGACGAGTCTGGGCCCGATTCGAGATTTGCTCTCCACGAACCTTACATTCGTAGCCGCCGACGCAACCAGGCGGACACCTGGGTTAAAACCAAAACCCGCCTCCTCGCGTCGGCGGCTACGGTTCATGGTCCCAATGCGCGCCCTTTGGGCGTGGGGATTGCCCACGAACGGAGAAAGTTGCTGGTTCTTTTGAACTGCGTATGGCGCTGTGAAATCCACCCCCGTACCCCTCCCAGGAGTGGAGCAACACATCGTGCAGACAACGGTAGTTCCCCTCCTGGGAGGGGTAAGGGTGGGTTGGTTCATCGAGACTTTTTGCGATTCGATTCGGATGGTTTTTCTATGGCGAAACTACCACGTCCAAAGAAGTTTCCAAGTGGATTGTAGACTGCGGCCAAGCCAGCATTTGGTTGCTGACTTGATAATGCAAATCGCACCGCACGTTGACCTGACCTGCCTTGGCATCCGACGCCAGTTTCAACGGCCGGCTGAACGCGACTTCTCGGTAATACATCGGCAGGCTCCGGCCCGGCATGAAAGGCTGCCGGGCTTGCCACGATCCCTCCGCACTCAGCTTCTCAGGCAACTCGACGTTGATTGTCGTGGCGCCTTTGGTTTCCGTGCCCTCCGCCAAGGCGGCGATGGAATAGCCGCGAGCCACCTTAACCTTGATGAAGAGAGTGGCGCCTTCGCCGGGCTTGAGCTTCGTAGGATGCACGGACGCGCTGGCCGTAAGAAGGCGTGACAGATCCGGCTCTGCCACTTGAATCGCTGAGATCGGATCGTTTGGATCCCAGCCTTGTGGAGAGGCCGGAGGACGCGGAGCGGGCGTCGGAGGCTCCTCTGCGCGATCCAATGAAATCCTTCCCAGATCAACAGGAACCGCATCCCGGCCGGAAGCAGGCTCTGGCACCTTGAACGGATGCCGCAGTGTCGCCACAGCCCGGCCTGGTTGTTGGAACCTCCCTTCGGAGACTGGCGGTCCATTAAGCCATCCATTCAGCAAGTATTCTCCCGGAGGAAGATCCTCAATGCGGATTCGTCCGTCGGTTTCGACCTTGACGTACCATGATCCGGCAAAGCCCGGGATCATCCCGTCCCCCATCACCTGAGGTGTGCCCACGAGCCAACGCCGCCAGTTTCTTCCTGCATCCGACCAGAACCATTCATCAAGCCACGTTTGAAGTCGGTCGGCCGTTGATTTGGCCGGTGGTTCGATTTTTGGTCCGGCCAGACTGATCATAAACTGGCCGTTCGCCCAATCCACAGGCTGTTTGAGGTTTTCAGGCGGCAGCAATTGTGCCGTCACCACGCACCCGTCCCCGCCCAGCGCGATGTCGGCTCTTTCACCCGGTTTTACCCGAACTGCTCCCGCCGGACAACCGCCCCACACGTCACCGAACGAGATTCCGACACCGGATGGTCGGGGGAGATCAATCACGCGAACGATCCCGATTTCTCCTGCAGGCACGCGATCAAACTCGAAGCGGCCTTGCTCATCAGTGACAACTTCATAATTGCGCGGGCCGGTCATCTTTTGGCGTAATCCTTCGCCTTGGCGCTCGTAGCGCGTTGGGAAGCGGAGCGCGACCTTTTGCTTGGCGCCAATTTGGTTCCCGACTCGCAGAATGCCCCGGATCCCGGCCCAACGATGGAGAACAATCTCTTCCGATGTCTCCAGGCCGCCGGTTTCGTGTTCCGCCAGGCCCCAATCGTGCACCACCAGAAGATTCATCGGTTCAATAGGCTTGGACATTTTGAAGGAGCCGTCCGGGCCTGTGATATATTCCGTGGCTCGCGATCCTCCCTGCACGAGGCCGTTCTGCATGTAAGGCCAATTGTAGCCTGTGAACGCATACACTTTGGCGTTCGCGACGGGCGTGCCGTCGGGCAGCTTCACCAGTCCTTTCAGCCCCGTCCCTTTCTTGAGTTGAAAATCGAACGTTGCGTCCCCTTCGTCCGGCTTGAATGCACGGGACATCCCGGGGTCGTAACCCTCGGCTTCGACACGAAGCAGAAAATCATACGGCTGCGTCGTGCCGGCCACGATGGGCCTGTTAAACGTCCAGTCGTAGGCTCCTTTGCCGAACTGTTTCGTGTCATAGTTCGCCCATTCGCCGCCCGAGTTCTCGAGTTTGCCTTCGCGGAAGACTTGGCGTGGCCAGCCGGGGGTCATCTTGAACTGCGCGACCGGTTCGCCAGTGGCTGCGTCCAGCACGCGGCCATGCAACCGGAGGATTGGACCGAGCGCAAGAATCTGCTCCGGTTCGCCTACGGTGAATCGGTGCATCAACCGCCCCATGTAACCGGCTTTGGTGATGTCAAGGGAAACGGTTCCGGGCGGCATGTTCGAAAAAACAAATCGGCCCTCGGCATCGGTCGTTGCTTCCCATCCCGGATAACGGTAGCGCTCCCAGTCGTCGGCTCGGATACGGACGCCTTCGATTGGTTTTCCCGCAAGGTCCTTGATTAGCCCGCGCAGGACATGGGGCGCTTGGAGCCGAAGCTCGACGGGCGGCGCGCCGACTCGGACCTCCGCGTTCGCGATCGCCGGACCAAAACCGGGCGCCTCCGCCACGATCATCACCTTGCCGGCTTTCAGGCGCTCGAAACGGAATTCGCCTTTGGCATCCGTTTCTGTGCTCATGTTGTCCTCCACGCCCATGATTCCCCATTCTGATCCGCGCACGACTTTGGCGCCGGAGACCGGTTTGCCTTCCGGACTCAGTACGCGTCCTGACAGTTCCAAAACTCTTTCCAGGCGGATGACGGAGGATTGGTCCCGCAGACTGGCCAGCGAGGGTTGGACATCCTTTGAGCCATCAGGCGCGACGCAATTGGGATGGGTCGCTGTCACACGCAAACTGGTGACGCCGGCCGGCACAATTTCCATTTTCCAACGCCCCTCCGCGTCGGTTTGAACGGTAAATCCGTCCACCGGCACGCGAGGTCCGGTCAAACGCTGGGGGAAGTTGAGTGAAATGCGGGCGTCCGCGACGGGCTGTCCTGCTTGATCGAGCAGGCGCCCTCCCACAGTTTCGGACGGCGACAGGAGGAATGTGAACTCCTCCGGCGGCGCATCCTCTTCCGCGATTCCTTGCCAGCTCATTTGCAGCGGCGCAAAGCCGGATTTCTCGGCGCGGGCGAGCACAGCTCCTTTCCAGTCTTTGGTCCACTTCACCGTGCACTTGCCAGCGGCATCTGTCTCCGAAGCTCCCACGGGCTCGGACTTGTCACCCAATCGGACCGAGACGCGGACGCCAGCCAAGGGTTGATTGCCGTCCCGGCGATTTACGGTGATGATAAGAGTGGCCTGGTTGCTCGCAGGTGTCTGTGCTACCGGGTCAAGTTCTCTCAAGTAAGCGATTGCGATCGCCAGAGTGCATGGGAGAAAACCTGGAAGTTGGCCGAAGCGATAGAGCGATTTCATGGTTTGTCCTTGTCCGTATCTTACGTCGATGTGCCGCCCGTTGTCGAGGCTCGCGTCAAGCCAGGATCATTCACACAGCGCGAATTCGGGCCAGTTAAAAATTAACTTGACATACCACCTGTTGTGTTTAGCCTTACCTCTACCCTCAACTAATAGGTAGGCACTGTTCGGTTGGAAGAGTGCTCAACCCGTGAGGCGAAACTGAGTCACTGATAGTGCCTGATTGCTGTTCAAGCGCAAATCCGGCTGAGAAATTGCACGGAAGGAACAACCAAACCCTGAAATACGTAACCCATGATTGACGCCCGCGATCAAGTTTTGCCATCCATCCCGCCTCGGAACCGCCGTCGGCGGATCGTTGCCCCGTCTCGTCGCCATTCGAGCGGATCGACGAAAACCAAACTAGCAGCCAAATCGTTGCCCGTCGAACGAGTTTTCAGCGATCCGAAACTCAGTCCGTTCGAACAGATCGAATGGGAGAAGCGGACAGCGGAAATCAACGACGACACTGGGAAAGTCATCTTTCGGCAAGAGAACGTGGAAGTTCCGAAATCGTGGTCGATCTTGGCCACGAAGGTGGTGGTATCGAAATACTTCTATGGCGAACAAAACACGCCGGAACGAGAAACCTCAGTTCGCCAGTTGATCCACCGAGTCTGCCGGACCATCGCGGACTGGGGAGTGAAAGATGGTTATTTTACCAAGGCGGACGGTGACGTGTTTTACGACGAGCTCACCTGGCTCTGCGTCAACCAGTACGGCGCGTTTAACTCCCCGGTCTGGTTCAATGTCGGCCTCTACCACCAGTACGGGGTCGGCAAAGATTCGGCCCGCGGGAATTGGTTCTACAATCCTGACAAAGGAGCGGCCGAGCGGGCCAGGACACAGTACGAATATCCCCAAGGCAGCGCCTGCTTTATCCAGTCTGTGGCTGACAACATGGAAGATATCATGCGGCTGGCTTACAGCGAAGCGATGCTTTTCAAGTACGGATCCGGAACAGGGACAGACCTGTCCCCCATCCGCTCCAGCAAGGAAAAATTGAGCGGTGGCGGAAGACCCAGCGGTCCCTTGTCGTTTCTGAAAGTCTATGACCAAATCGCCAACGTCGTGAAATCGGGTGGCAAAACCCGGCGTGCCGCCAAAATGAATACGCTGCGGGACTGGCACGGCGACATTGAGGAATTCATCGACGCGAAACAGAAGGAGGAGAAGAAAGCTTGGGCGCTGATCGAGCAAGGTTACAGCGGATCGTACAACGGCGATGCCTACGGCAGCGTCATGTACCAGAATGAGAATCTTTCCGTCCGAGCGAGCGATGAATTCATGCAGGCCGCCATCGAAGGGAAGGAATGGTGGACGCGCGCCGTCACAACCAACCAACCACTCGAGAAAAAGGATGCGCGCACGCTTCTGAACAAGATCGCTGAAGGCACCTGGGTTTGCGGAGATCCGGGGCTGCAATACGATGGCGCCATCCAGAAGTGGCATACCTGCAAGGGCACTGAGCCGATCCACTCAACCAATCCTTGCTCGGAGTACGTTTTCCTGAACAACACTGCGTGCAACTTGGCCTCGCTGAATTTGATGAAGTTCAAGCGCGCCGATGGCCGATTCGACATTGAGCGTTTCAAAGCGGCCGTCCGCATCTTCATCACGGCCCAGGAGATTCTCGTGGACAACGCGAGTTATCCGACCAAAGAAATCGCTGAAAATTCACACGTCTTCCGCACTCTCGGCCTCGGCTACGCCAACCTCGGCTCGTTGATTATGAGTTACGGCCTCCCGTATGATTCCGATGGAGGCCGCGCCCTCGCTGGTGCGATCACCGCCATCCTGACCGGCCATGCTTACGAACAGTCTGCCCTCATGGCGGCCAGCCTGGGCGCGTTTCAGGGCTGCCACGATGCCCGCTGCGCGGCGATCGAAAAACCGGTCGCCAAGGATAACGTCCAGTCCATGCTCGGGGTCATCCGGCTTCACCGCGAATCGGTTGAATCCATCCAGCCCAGCCGGGAGTTCGCCGACTTGAAGGACGAGGCGCGCCGATGCTGGGACCGTGCGTTGGAGATGGGCGAAGAATTCGGCTTTCGAAATGCACAAGTCACCGTTCTGGCCCCAACAGGAACAATTGCTTTCCTCATGGATTGCGACACGACAGGAGTCGAACCGGACATTGCTCTGGTCAAGTACAAGCTCCTCGCCGGTGGAGGCATGCTCAAGATCGTTAATCGGACCGTGCCCGACGCGCTGACGCGGCTTGGCTACGGCGAGCCGGAGGTGAAAGCGATTGTTGAACATGTCGAAAAATTCGACACGATCGAACCCGTCGAAGAAAATGGCCAAACCATTCGGAGCGGCCTCAAGAACGAACACCTCCCGATCTTCGACTGCGCGTTCAAGCCGTACCGAGGCAAGAGGAGCATTCACTACATGGCGCACCTCAAAATGATGTCGGCCGCGCAGCCGTTCATCAGCGGCGCCATCTCCAAGACTGTGAACCTGCCGAACGAATGCACGGTCGCGGATATCGCCGATGCCTACATCCAAGCCTGGAAGATGGGGCTCAAATGTGTCGCCATCTATCGGGACGGTTCGAAGCGTTCCCAGCCGCTGAACACCAGAAAAACCAATGAAGGAGGTGCTGCGGAGAACGATCTGGGTTCTGCCGAGGCGCGGATCAAGGAACTGGAAGGTGAAATCGTGAAGTGGCGCCGCCAGGTCGGCCAGCCATTGCGCCGGCGCTTACCCGAAACCCGAAAGGCCATAACCCACAAATTCGATATTACCGGCCATGAAGGCTATCTGACCGTGGGATTGTTTGACGACGGCCAGCCCGGCGAGTTGTTTATCACCATGGCGAAGGAGGGTTCCACGATTGGCGGGCTGATGGACTGTATCGGCACGCTGACGAGCATGGCGCTGCAGTATGGAGTTCCCCTCGAAGCGTTGGTGCGGAAATTCGCCCACCAACGATTTGAGCCTTCTGGCTTCACCAAGAATCCGGAAGTTCGGAACGCCACCTCGATCATCGACTACGTGTTTCGCTGGATGGCCCTGCAATTTATCCCCGGTTATCGCGAAGCCAACAACCCGAACCGCAATCACCCCGAGCTGCCGATTCCGGGATTGATGGAGGAAGTGAAGAAGAAAGTGAACCGGCCTGTTCCAGATCTGCCTCTCTCAGAGGATGCTCAAGCTTCGTTCAGCTCCAGAGCGGTAACGGTGCCAGCGGGGAATGGAGGCAACGGCAAGGCTCAACATGGAGTCTCCAATGGCCATCGCGAGGCTGCCAGCCTATCTGACGCCATCGCGCATTTCCAGCAGGACGCGCCGACATGCCCGAGCTGCGGACACGTCGCGGTTCGGAACGGAGCTTGCTACAAATGTCTGAATTGTGGCGAGAGTTTGGGTTGCTCATAGGATTTAAAGGAGGCGCCTGGGAACAGAACAAGCCGGGGAGCAATCTCCGGCTTGTTTCTTTTTGTTGGCTTAGTCTATTGTCCCCCAATGAATAACACACCTCCAGGGTTCATCCGAGAAGATCCATGGCGAATCTTCCGTATCATGGCAGAATTCGTCGATTCCTTCGAGACCCTATCCAAAGTGGGGCCGGCCGTTACGGTTTTTGGCTCTGCGCGCATTCCTCATTCGGATCCGTATTACAAAGCGGCTGTGACGCTTGGGAGAGGTCTGGCCAAGCATGGAGTGGCTGTCATCACCGGCGGAGGGCCAGGCATCATGGAGGCTGCGAATCGGGGTGCGGCCCTGGGAAAAGGCAAATCCGTCGGACTCAACATCGAGTTGCCCTTCGAGCAGAGACCGAACCGTTACGCGAACGTCCCAATTCACTTCCATTATTTCTTTTCCCGCAAAGTTTGCTTCGTGAAGTACAGCCTCGCTTTCGTTTTCCTGCCCGGGGGTTTCGGCACGTTGGACGAGTTCTTTGAAATCATGACCCTGGTGCAAACTCAAAGGATTTCCCAATTTCCACTCATCCTATACGGGCGCACTTACTGGGCTGGAATCCTGAAGTGGATGAAAGCCAATCTCGAAAACAAAGGCTTCATCAGCCGCGGCGATTTGGACTTATGCACTTTGACAGACGATACTGATGAGGCAATTAACATGATTTTGGATTACTTGAGGCGGGTAGGCCCGCCGGAAAGCGTGCCCAGGGCGTTCGCCTGACTATGCGCCGAATTTCGCGACATCAAAATGGCCTGACGGTGATCACTGCCGAAATGCCGCGGATGGCGAGTGTCAGCCTGGGCATTTGGGTTGGAGTTGGAGGAAGGTATGAGCCCGCCCGCCTCAGCGGCGTGTCGCACTTTATCGAACATCTGCTCTTCAAAGGCACACGCCACCGGACGGCCAAGCAAATCTCCCAGGATATCGAAGGCATCGGCGGCTACTTGAACGCTTTTACCACCGAAGAGAGCACTTGTTTCTACTCAAAGGCTCGGCACGATCGGTTCCAAGAGCTGCTCGACGTGCTTGTGGACATGTTCTTAAACTCGACCTTTGATCCGGTCGAAATCGACAAGGAACGCAACGTCATCAAAGAGGAACTGGCGATGTATTTGGACCAGCCTCAGCATCACGTCCAGGAACTCCTCAACGAAACACTTTGGCCCGGCCAGCCGCTCGGACGCTCTCTGACCGGCACCGTCGAGACGCTGGACGCCATGAGCCGATCAGACATTCTGAGTTTTCGAGCCAGGAATTATGTGAGCAGCAGCACCATCGTCGCAGCGGCCGGGAATTTGAATCACGAGAAAGTGCGGAAGGCCGTGAGCCGATACGCGCGCCACTTTTCCCAAGGCAGCCGCCCGCGATACACCGCCGCGGCCGACGGGCAAACTGAGCCGCGGGTGCGTCTGTTTACCAAACCGATCGAGCAAACCCAGCTCGCTCTGGGCATTCGGACCTGTTCCCGGCACGATCCACGGCGCTACGCCCTGCGGCTCCTCAGCACGATCCTGGGCGAAAATATGAGTTCGCGCCTTTTCCAGGTTGTCCGGGAAGATCGCGGCCTGGCCTATTCGATCTGCAGTTCTCTCAGTTTTTTCGACGATGTCGGCACGCTCACCATTTCGGCCGGGCTTGACACGGACAAAATCCCTGAAGCCCTCCGGTTGATCGCTCACGAATTGAAGCAACTGAGTTCCCGCTCGGTCAGCCCGGGGGAACTGCGCCGCGCGCGCGACTACGTGATTGGCCAGATCGACCTCAGCCTGGAAAGCACGGAGAATCAAATGATGTGGCTGGCCGAGCAACTGCTCGGATACGGCAAGACCATCCCCCCGAGCGAAATCAAACAGCGGCTCCAGAAGGTCAAAGCCGGCGAAGTGCGCGCCGCCGCCCAGAGTTTTTTCCGGCCCGAGCGCCTGTGCCTTGCTTTGGTCAGTCCTCTCAAAACTCCCCGCCGTTTGCCCCGTTATTTGAGGCTGTGATGCGTCCGATCGTCCAGGAAATCGAAACGATTCAAACACCGGAATCACTGGCCGCAACGTTTGGCCGCGGCGAAGGCACGGTGTTGCTGCGCACAGCGCTCTTCGGTTCCGCCCACGCCAGATACTCTTTGGTCGCCTCCCGACCGTTTTTCACACTGCGCGCGTTCGGTTCAAGATGCGAACTGGGTTCTCCAGAAACGCGCGGCCAGGCGTTGTTTGGGAATCCATGGCGGATTCTCGACCGCTTGATGGCGCGGTACGAGTTGCTCGATGAAATCGATTTGCCGTTTCCGCTGGGCGGTTGCTTCGGATACTGGGGCTACGATCTCAAGAACTTCGTGGAGCCCAAGCTCCCGCGGCGCGCCGCCAATGATCTCGAGCTCCCGGATTGTCAGGTTGGATTCTATGACAGTCTGGCAATCTTCGACCATCACCTCGGCAAGACCTGGATCGTTTCCACGGGGCTGCGTCCGGACGGCTCGCGCGATCAGTCCTATGCGCGGCGCCAACTCGCGTTCTGGCAATCTCGCCTGCAAATCAACACAGAGGCACACGCTTCACGCTTCACGCTTCACGCTTCACGCTTTGCTTCACCATGGGTCTCCTCCCTGGACCGCGCCTCCTTCATCGCCGCCGTCGATAGAGCCCAGCGCTACATCCGGGCCGGAGACATTTACCAAGTCAATCTCTCCCAGCGCTTGGCCGTGCACTGGCCGCGGCCTGGTTGGGAGATGTATGAACGATTGGCCGCGGTATCGTCGGCGCCGTTTTCCGCGTATCTGGACTGCGGCGACTTTCAGATCGCGTCCTCGTCGCCGGAACTGTTTCTTCGGCTGAGCGGCGCTCATATTCTAACCCGTCCCATCAAAGGAACTCGTCCGCGCTCGAGCAATCCGGATCGCGACGCGCAGCTCAGTGACGAACTTCGAACGAGTCCGAAGGAACTCGCCGAGTTGGTGATGATCACCGATCTGCTTCGAAATGATCTGGGAAAAGTCTGTGAATACGGCTCGGTGCAGGTGCCCGAATTGGTGCGGCTCGAACGCTACCCGCAAGTGCAGCATCTGGTCTCCACGATTGAAGGGCGTCTCCGGCCTGAAGTGACGCACTTCGCGGCCTTCGCGTCCTGTTTTCCGGGAGGCAGCATCACCGGCGCGCCGAAATTCCGGGCCATGGAGATCATTGACGAACTGGAGCCCGTGACACGCGGGCCCTACACGGGAGCGCTGGGTTACCTAGGGTTCAACCGGGAAAGCCAGCTCAGCATTCTGATCCGCACCGCGATCTGCCGGGATCATACCGCCTATTTCAGCGTGGGAGCCGGCATCGTGGCGGACTCCGTGGCTGCCGCCGAATACATAGAGACCCTCGACAAAGCAGGAGGATTTCTCGCGGCTTTGAACCTGGGCCTGCCGAAAGAGCAATTCCAGATCGCGTGATCGTCTTTCTCAACGGCGCCTTTGTCCCGGAAGAGGAAGCAACCATCTCCGTCTTCGACCGCGCCTTCCTGTATGGAGATGGATTGTTCGAGACGCTTCGGCTCTATCAAGGCGAGCCCTTCCGCTGGGACCAGCATCTCAGCCGGCTTCGGAGCGGAGCCGAGTTTCTGAAAATCCGTCTTCCATTTTCGCCCGACGAACTTCGGCTGCGCCTGCATGAATTGATCCGGAGAAACAACGCAACCGAGTCCGCGGTACGGATTGTCCTGTCTCGAGGCTCGGGTCCGCGCGGCTATTCGCCCAAAGGCGCGGATTGCCCAGTCTTGATCATGTCGCTTCACCCGGCGCCTCAGATCAGCGCCGAACGTCCCCCTCAGTGGCGCCTTCTCACCGCTTCTCTCCGGCTCCTCGCTGACGATCCTCTGGCCCGGTTCAAGACCTGCAATAAGCTCCGCCACGTTTTGGCTCGCTCGGAGGCCGACCAAGGCGGGGCGAACGAAGCTTTGCTGCTGAATGCGTCCGGCGAAGTCGCGACCGCGGCCAGCGCCAACGTGTTTTGGATCAGCGAAGGAAAAGTGTGGACCGCACCCCTCGCCGGCGGAGCTCTGCCCGGCGTGACTCGATCCGTCATCTTCGAGGTTTGCCAGGCCAGCGGTTTGCCTTGCCAGGAACAGCGGATCGGGCCTGAAGTACTCTTCAAAACGGAGGGCGTTTTCCTCACGCTGTCCACTTTGGGAGTGGTGGAGGCCACCAGCCTCGATGGCCGCCCCTTGGCCCGTTCGACCTTAACGTCACGGATTCATCAGGCCTACCAAGCGCTCATCGCACGGGAAACGGCGTGTCGCGAACGAGCGAGTGCTTCGACCTAAAACGGCAGCGACACTTGGGTCTTTGACGGGCGGTCCACGACAGACTCCGGCCATGGCGCGCCAGCGTTTGGAGCGCGTGCGATTGATCGCCGCTTTCGCACGGCCGACCGAAGGAAGACTCGCAGCCGGACGGGAGTTTCAGCACCTCAGCCAAGGCGGCGATAAATCGGCCGCACTCCAAGCGCTGCGCGGCTATTTGTGCCCAGAGGAGTTCTGCGCCCGTGGGTCCAGGCTCGGTCGTGTCGCTGCGTTGGCGCTCTCAGCCCACTTGCTTCAGGAGGTGCACGAGGTAAGGGAGCAACTGTTTCTTGCGGGAGACAACCCCCGCCAACTCATAGACCCGAGTCTCAATCTCAGGATAGTCAATCCTCCGCAAGAAATACTCAGGCCCTGCGACCAGCAGAAGTGACGTCTGGCTCACCACGTCCGTCACCAGCACGCAGGAAAACCAATAGCCTTGTCGCTTCCGGTATTCTTCGAGGGCCCTGATCATTTCGTCTTTGCGTGTCTTGAACTGATCGAAACCGATCTCTTCGATTTGAGCCACGGAGAACCGCCTGCCTTGCTCCGCGTATTCCTTGCAGTCCGCCGCGATGGCTTCAGCCGCCGGCTTCGAGATCAACACGGAGCCTGAGGCGAACAACCGCTCCGCGAACTTTCGCGCGTTCACCCCGCTTTTCTCTTCCAGCGCCTTGAGAACGTGAGCGTCCCGCTCCGTCGTGGTCGGGGAGGTCAAGTTCAAGGTGTCGGAAATCAAACCGGCCAACAGGAGCCCCGCGATGTTCTTCGGCAGTTCCAGGTTCTGTTTCAGGAAGCGGTCGGCCACGATGGTGCTCGTCGAGCCAACCGGTTCGTTGCGAAACAGGATCGGCTGGTGCGTCGTGAGGCCGATGCGATGGTGATCCACCACTTCCAGAATTTCCACCTGATCCGCGCCTTGCACGGCCTGAGACAGTTCGTTGTGGTCCACCAAAATGAGCCGCCGATCCACTTTCTTCAAAAGGTCGGATTTTGTCAGAATTCCGACGGTACGCCGGTTCTGATCGAGCACCGGGAAGGCATGGAACTGCGAAGCGATAGCGAGCGGGCGAACGTGATCCAGTGCCTCGTCTTCGCGAAGGGTCAGGAAGCGCTCGTGCACCACGTGCGGCACCGTGATCGACGCTCGCGACAGCATGGCCGTGGTCGCGGAATCGTGCGGGGAAATGATCAGGCTGACCCCATTCTGCCGCGCTTCCTCAATCACGGTTTCTTCCACCGCCAGGTCCCCGGTGACGACGACCGCTCGGACTCGTTCGCGAATCGCCAACCGCTGAATCTCGCGACGATCGCCCACGACGACCACGATTTTTTCGCTGGGTTGCTTCGCCAGACGCTGTTGAAAGGATTCCAGACTCATCGCACCAATCATCAGGATGAGGTCCTCTTCGCGGTCCGGGTCGCGGGCTTGCACGATCCGCCCGCTAAGCGTGCGCGCCAAATTCCGGATTGAGGCGCGAATCCTGCGCGAGTCGAAGGCGCGGTTGGGAGCCGGGAAGAAAAACTGGCTCATCTTGAAAAGCGAGACCAGGCCGCGGCAACTTCGGCCTTCGTCCAGAACCGGCACGACGCGGATGCTGCGTTCATCCATGATGGCCAGCGCCTCCGCCACGGTGGCTTCCGGCGGGACACTAATCACCTGGGATTGCATCACGTCGCGGAGCCTGGGTGTCACGTCCGCAACGAAACGCGGGGGCGCGGTCTGAAAGGTTGCGAGCACGAAATCAATCCGTTCGTTGGTGTCTCCGCATCGTGCCGCCACAGCTTCAGGCATGCCCGTGCGCTGTTTGAATTCGGCGTAGCCGATGGCCGAACAAATCGCGTCCGTATCCGGATTGCGATGGCCGATGACCAGGACTTCGCGCATTTGATTTGGAGTTTATTCCAACAACAGGTTGCGAATCGTAAATCGTAAATCGTAAATCGCAATTCGGATCCGAAAGCCTTGCACTTGCCCCGGAGGTTTCATTAAATCGCCCCGTGCCGACCGCTGTCGTAGCCGTAGCCAATCAAAAGGGAGGCGTGGGCAAAACCACGACTTCTGTGAATCTGGCCGCGTGCGCGGCGGCCATGGGCAAGAAAGTTCTCCTCGTGGACCTCGATCCCCAGGCCAATGCCACGAGCGGCGTTGGATTCGAAAAGGTGGAGGGCGCGAGCGCTTACAAGCCGTTGCTCGGCGAAGGCAGCCTGACGGACAAAATCCAATCCACTGCGTTCGAGCGGTTGGACATCATTCCGAGCGAAACGGACATGTGCGGCGCGGAGATTGAGCTGTCGCGGCTCGACGACCACCTCCTTCGGCTCCACCTTGCCCTCGAACCCATCCGCAACACCCAGCGTTACGACCTCATCTTGATCGACTGCCCGCCGGCCTTGGGCATTTTGACGCTGAACGTTTTTGGCGCCGCGGACTGGCTCGTGGTGCCGCTGCAATGCGAGTATTACGCGCTGGAAGGCATCTCCACGATTACCCGGCTCCTCAATCAACTGCGCAACACCGGTGTGAACTCTCGCGTGGAATTGCTCGGCGTGGTGATGACGATGTTCGACGGCCGCACCAAACTGTCCCAACAGGTCGTCAGCGAAGTTCGGAATCACTTCGGCGAATTGGTCTTCGAAACGGTGATTCCGCGAACGACACGCCTGGCTGAAGCCCCCAGTTTCGGCAAACCGATCATTCACTACGACAAATACAGCGCCGGCGCGGCTGCCTACGAAGTCCTGACGCAGGATTTTTTGAAACGGTTGAAGTTGTAGCGGCGGCTCTCCATGAACCTCCTGGTGGGGCGAGACTCTGTTGAGCCCTGGCATTATTTCGGGCAAAGAAGTCAGGGCTCGACAGGAGTCTCGCCCCACCGTCCGGTTGGTTCAAGGTCCCAATGCACGCTCTTTGGGCTTGGAGGCTCTCTTTAAACCCTGGCTTCGTAGCCGCCGAGGTAACGAGGTGGACATTCTGACTAAAAGCGCAATCCGCCTCCTCACGTCGGCGGCTACCAGTCATCGTCCCCAAGCACGCGAGAAACGGCATGGATTCTGCACTCACTCGAGCAATTCATGAGGCCCAATCTTCAGTTTGAGCTGAGGAAGCTGGTTGTCACGTTCGGTGCATTCGCGCAAGGCCTTCCGCGGAGGCTCGCGCGGCGAATTCTCGCGTTTGGGTTGATTTGCTGCTTGTGCGTTGGAGGCGCATCCGGCGCCGATTCCGCTTCGACCGCCATTTTTGCCGGCGAAGACAGTGCCACTCAGGGGAACTGGAAAACACGGTACGGACTCGATGGCTTCGAAATCATCGGAGACAGCAGAAGTTATCCGGCTTGCGCGGAGGTGAGGACCACAAACTCGACATTCTTCGCGTGGACCACGAGCACAACCGAGGGGCGTGCCCCGGCGCGCGCCAGCGGGCCGGGCCGGGTTGCTGCCACCTGGTTTGCCAACAACGGTTTCAGCATCGATCTGAGCCTGACGGACGGGAAGCCGCATCGGGTGTCGTTTTACCTCTTGGACTGGGATCGAAAAGGCCGTGTGGAGGAGATTGAGGTGTTGGACCAGGCCGGCAGGCTGTTGGACAACCGTTTTATCCAGAGCTTTGAAGAGGGCAAATACCTCAAATGGGACATCCAAGGGCATGTCACAATCCGGTTCACAGCGCGAGGCGCTGACAATGCGGTGCTGAGCGGGCTCTTCTTCGATGCCGGTCCATCACCGACGGTTAAGAGCGACTTTGATCGCGACGGCAAATCGGATTTGCTCTTCCAGGACGCCAACGGCTTCCTCGCGGTGTGGTTCTTGAATGAGGGGACGCGTGGGGCCGTTTATTACCTCTCCTCCGCGCGGTACCTCTCTCCCGATCGAGTCGATGAAGTTGGCGATCGCCTGGCCGCAACCGGCGATTTCAACGGAGACGGAGACGAAGATATCTTGTTCCAGCGTCCTGACGGAGGCTTAAAGATCTGGCAGATGAACGGCACCTTCCGGCTTAACGCCCAGGCGGTGGACCTGATTCCAAACAATCCTGGCGACAACCGATGGCGGATTTTTGACGCCGCCGATGTGAACAACGACCGGAAGGTAGATCTCCTCTTCCAGCACGCCGATGGCACGTTGGCGGTTTGGTTCATGGACGGTGTGCGGCTCAGTTCGTCGGCGGTGTTGACGCTCAATCGCCCATTGGACGCGAGCTGGCGGGCCGTCGGAGTCGGCAAGTCGGGCATTCCTGGGAACACTGAGTTGGTGATGCAGCATGACAGCGGGATTGTGGAGGTTTGGTTCTTTGACGGGACGCGGCAGAACCGCTCCGGTCCATTGGGACAACCCTACTCGGGCCCGCAGAGTTCGGTCGCGAGTGTCGTCCAGCTTTCAAAATATCCCAACATCAAGGAGCTCGTATTCCAACGATTTACGTACGACCTCTCCGCCCTGTCCATTAGTGGAACCAACGTGTACGGCGGCTGGATTTTCAGTCCCATGAATCCTTCCGGCACCTGGAGTGTGATGGGACGTTTGCTGCCAGGCGTCGGTTACAACTCGCCCCCCGTGATCTCATTATCTGTGATGAACCAAGTGACCGACCGGGACCTTCCCACTCCGCCGATTTCGTTTTATGTGCGCGACAAAGAAACGGCCACCGCCGCTCTCGTCGTGACCGCGACGTCTTCCAATCCAACTCTGGTGCCCAATGACGAAATCTTGCTCTCGGGAAGCGGCGAATGGCGGACCGTCTCAATCCGGCCCCTCCCTGGCCAACAGGGAATCGCCGCCATCGCGCTCACCGTGACGGACCTGGGTGTTCCAAGCGGAGCTCCGAAAAGCGCCAGCACTTCGTTCACTTTAACTGTCCGTGGAAATCAAGCGCCCACCATCTCATCCCTCGCCGATCAGACGATTCCGATGAACGCTTCGACGCCGGAGTTGATCTTTTCCGTGGGCGACGCGGAAACTCCGGCGGCGAACCTGAGCGTGACCGGCCAATCATCGAATCCCGAGTTGGTGCCGTTTGGGAGCATCCGATTTTCCGGAACCGGCGCGGTGCGATCAGTGAAGGTGTCGCCTCAAACCAATCGGTTTGGAACCGCGATGATCACCGTGACGGTGAACGACGGCAGCGGAGGCACTGCCAGCACCAGCTTCACGGTCAAAGTAGCGGGGCGTTCGCGAGCCGAGTTTGTCGAAGTCGATTTGGACACGCAGGGCGACTGGACAGCCCGATACGGTCGCGATTCGTTCAGCATCCCCGAAGGTTCCTTCTGGTTTCCATCCGGAGTCCAAACCACGGTGGCGAGGAACTCGACATACGCATGGGCTCCCTCGACCGGGGACGTTCGAGGCCTCATCAAACAGGGATTCTGGGGTCACCGGTATGCAACCTGTTGGTTCGCGAACCAGAGTCTCGAATTCGACGTGTCCATCCCTGATGGCCAAGCACGCCGACTTGCCCTTTATTTCGTCGATTGGGACTCTTTCGATCGTTCTCAGACCGTCGAGATTCTCAACACCGCCGGGGTTCAAGTCCTTGACACTCGAGTCGTCAACGGTTTCCACGAAGGGAAGTACCTGGTTTGGGAGGTGGAGGGGCACGTCACGATTCGAATTCACAACACCGGCGGCTCCAATGTGGTGTTGAGCGGCCTGTTCGTCGATCTCCCTCCCACTGTGTTCGGGGATTCGTGGGCGGCTTTCGTCTCGGAGGATACCCAAACGCAGGGGGAGTGGAGCGCGACGTACGGCCGAGAAGGATACAACATCGTTCGGGGAGGAACTCAGATTCCGAGCTTCGCCAAGGTCTCAGTTGAAGGCGCGCGAGAATTCACGTGGACGGACCCATCAGCAGAGAGCGAAGCGTTGCGCAAGGCGGACAATTCCGACCGGCTCGCCGCCTGTTGGTTTGCGGATCAATCGTTTGACGTGCGCTTGGATTTTGCGGACCCACAACCCCATCGGGTCTCGTTCTACTTTCTCGATTACGTCAATCCGGAACCCAGGGCGCAACGGATCGAGATTCTCGACTCGTCCACAGGGGAGCCGCTGAGCGCCCGAACGGTTTCGAACTTTCGCGCCGGGAAATATCTCGTTTGGGATATCAGGGGTTCGGTCCTCGTTCGCGTGAGCACCACGAACAAGGCCAATGCCGTTTTGAGTGGACTGTTTTTCGATCGCGCGCCGCATGCGGCAAAAGGCGATTTCGACGGCGACGGACGGTCGGATTTGGTTTGGCAGGATGCCAACGGCGCGGCCTACGCCTGGCTCATGAATGGCGTCAATCGACGGGAACAAACTCAACTCGGGCCGGCGGGTTCCGGCGACCCGCAATGGAGGCTGGCCGGAACGGCTGACTTTAATCGCGACGGACAGACAGATGTGGTTTGGCAGCACAGCGACGGCTGGTCGGCCATTTGGTTTATGAGGGGAGTCCGGCTCGATTATTCGCGCTACACTGTTCCGTCGATGATCGGAAACAAAGAGTGGCAGATCGTGGCCACAGGAGATTTCGACAGGGACCAAATCGGGGACATCGTCTGGCAGCGTGAGAACGGTCCCATCCTCGTGTGGTTCATGAACGAAGAGAACTCGACGCGGGCCGCGCGGATTGACCCAAGCCAGCCGAGCGAGCCGGGGCTGAGAGTCGTGGCCACCGGTGACTTTGATGGCGACAAGAAGCTTGACCTCGTCCTGCAATCGGACAGCGGCGGCCCCGGAAAAGTGTGGTATCTGGACGGGCAGCTCAGAAGAATTCGGCAGACATCCATGACCGGAGGAGTCGGTCAGGGATGGCGAATTGTTGGAGCAGGCGATTTCCAGGAGAATACGCGCGTCGATGTGCTCTGGCAGTTCGCGGGCGGTGAGACGGCCGTCTGGCTCATGAACGAGGCAACGCAGTACTCCGGAGTCGAGTTCAACCCCAGACGGCCGGACAACCCGAATTGGAAGTTGGCCGGCCCCAAGTAGGCAGCCCGGCGCCAAGCCCGAATGAGGCGCTTGCAGAGCCAGAGCGACCCGGCTCCGGCTCAAGTGTCATGCTCAACGCCAGAATTTCTTGCGGATAGCCGAGCGCAAGTGCGGAGTTCGGAATGCGGAATGGCCGCTCCGCACTCCGCAGCCCGCACTCCGCATTCCTCCAGCAGAATCCGCAATCAATTATCCTTGAGAAAGCACTTGAGCCGCAAAAGAACGCATAGATCGCAAAGAGAGAGGAGGATTCACCAAGATGTTCTTTCACTAGGCGGGTGAATTCGGATAGTCCAAGTCCTAACTTCTCTTTGAGCTCTTTTGCCGCTGCTCAACTGCCGAATTTTGGATCAAGAATGGGTTCGGGCGGGAGCCTCACCCTCCGATTTTCGCGGTGAGCGGAGCCGTGGAACACACGTTGAATCCAATAGCGGGGATCAAACCGCTAATCGACGCGAATCTACGCTAATGATGATGAAGTTTGATTTGCCGGACGCTCCAACCACCAGGTGAAAGGTTTCTTGGGTCGGCTCCTTCAGATCTCTTTGGTTAGCGTGGATTGGCGTAGATTAGCGGTTTCTGAACTGACAAATCTAGGTTCGGTCTGGATTCGTGTTCACTCGTGTCCATTCGTGGTTTCCTCACCTTTCTCCACCTTCAATTGCCAGATTTAGTCTGGAAAAGGCGGTTGGGGTAACCGCAGAGAACGCAAAGAACGCAGGGAGAAAGCTTGAGAACGATTGGCATGTCTCACCAATCAGGCGAATCGCCTCAGGGGCGAGATCTCCGGGCGAAGCCGATGACCCTCGACCTCGTCCTCTCTGTGCTCTCTGCGCTCTCTGCGGTACAACTGCCGTTTCCTGGTTTAGAGTTCATGGCGCATGATCTCCCTTTGCGATCTTTGCGCTCTTTTGTGGCTGACCCACCTTCGTTTCCAGGGTCCATCCGACCGTCAGGCGCTGCGTCTGGCGGCCAGAGCCGGATGCCGTTTCATATAGGGAAGACAAGACTTTGACTTGCCGCGCAGAATCTCATTCCGGATGGCGTATATCCTTATGAACTAAACGCTATTAACAAAAGAGCAAGCCTATGAAATACAATCAACGTAAAATCGCCACACGCGCGGTCTGCGCCGTGACAGCAGTCGTTTTGATTCTGACTCTGATGCCGAGCCTCGCCCAGCAGAAGCCCGCGGCGCCGGTTCCTCCGGAGAAGCCCGCGCCGGGTGGCGCACAGCAGTCCGGCAATTCGATCGAGGTTAATCTGCCCGGCGACTCGGCAACGGAAAGGATGCTCCTTGATTGCTCTATTGTCCCGTGGGAAACGTCGTGCTCAGACCCAAATCAGCTCGAAGTTCCGCCGGAAGTTCTTGGTAGCCTGCTCAATAATCTCAATAATAACTCCACGATTGTGGATGCGCGCGTGACTTGCCCTCCGAGGTTCTTCATAAAAGGCGCCATGTGTTTTGCCTTGGCCGTTGCTGAGAGCAAAGTCGGTGACCGACCTTCGAAGCCGCAAACAGACTTGCTCGAGATTTTTAGGGGCGCCGTCCGAGAGGCGAACGGGCTTGGTTGGGGCGACTTGGGAGATTTGAAAAGCGCTGGATTTAAGATCACTGTCGAAACCGTGACCGACCTCAGCGAAGGCACGTATATTCGCCACGCAAGACTGTTTTGGCACCCAGGGAGTCCGGACATTCCCCAGAACAGTCCGCCTCTCAAGCGGTCGCACGGTTTTGCATTTGTGACAATAGGTAGCGATCTTGAAGACGGACAGTTATTGGGAGCGAGGGTACTCATCAGCTTCGATCATCCCGCGGATGTGAAGTAGCTTCGATTTGTTGCGGATTAGTGAAGCTGGGGAAATGATTTGGGATTAACCCAATCATGCCACCCATTGCTGTGTTACTCTTTGTTAAATCCCGGAAAAATCGTCGCGGCCTGCGAGCAAGTTCAGAGCACCAGATCTCTCCAGGTATCAGCGGGATACTTTTCGGGATACTTTCCGATAGATCAGGCGCAAATCGGTGCCCGGGTATTTGGTTTCGGTCGTGGTCAGTTCGACGCAGAGCTGTTCGAGGGCGGCATCGTCGCGCGGGGTGCTCAGGCCGTGAATCTCCACCGTCAGCGTCCCGGCCTGCGGATCGGGGATCGGGTTGGCTTCGGTTTGGAAGATCTGACGCGCCAAGCTCCTGGCCTCATCCTTGTGGTGAGCCGGGATTTTTTCGCGCAACGTGTGGACCAAGGCCGTCTCGGCCCGATAGGCAATGATTTTAATGGTGTCGATAAAGTGTTTGCTCCGGTTGCATGACTGATCGAACCGCTCGGCCTCCGGCAGTTCGGAGATTGGGATTTTGCGCTCCTGTTCCCGCCGTTGCCTTTTGAGTTCGACCAATCGAGCTTCCTGCTTCTGGATTTTTTCCTGAAGACCTTGCTTGCGGCTCAAACACTCTTGGACGTTGTCGGTTTCAATATCGCTCTTTGAGGACCAAGGCGGCGAAATCGCCTTTCTGGCGCGCCAGCGTTTGGACTGCGGTGACGGAGTCTGCGAAGTCACCGCTTTGGCTTGAGTGCCGCCGACGGTCCCGTATCTCACGCAAAGGCGCCAAGCCGCAAAGGGTCCAGCGCTATGATTTCTCTCCCGAACTGGGCGTCCCGTCTGGGGCGTCGCGTGTTCCTACCGAGATTGGCAGAATCATGGGTGGCAAAATCATGGCAGCGGATGGTATGACTCGCGTAATTCAAGGCGAACGTGTTGCCATTTTGATTCTACCACCCATCATTCTGCACTGCAGTCGTCGAAATTGTTCGCAGGCCGCGGTTAAATTTTTCATCACCATCCTCAATCCTCTATCTTCCATCCACTTCGGTTGGGTCTCTGCCGCGCTGGGTTCTCTGCGGATAACCAGTTCTGCGGCGAATCCTTCGGAGGGTTTAACCGCAAAGAACTCAGAGAGCGCAGAGAAAAACGGCGGCGGATCGGCGAGTTCAGCCCCGGGGCGGCGGAGCACGACCGTTGAATTAAGCCATTTCAACGGTAGGGCGAGTCCGTCCCGGCGAGCCGTCAATCTGTTGAATTCATACCGTTTGGGCGGCTCAGCGAGGACGCTTCGCCCGACCGCAAAACCGCTCCGTTTAACCTGAATCCGGCAGTTCACCCGCGAAAGATCGCAGCGCGACGAAGCCCGCAACGCCATTGGAGCGCGGCCATCCTGGCCGCAGCGGCGTCGATTCGCCACCCGGCTGGATTTTGGCTGGGGCGGTAAGTGAGTTCGGCGCTGCTGCGCCCCGGGGGCCCGCGCGCCGGCACTCTCGTAGAAATCTTCGCAGCCCGCGAGGATCTGGACGTATTGCATTGCAGAGGTCACAGAGAACCAACCATTTAGGTGGGTCGGTTGGCTCACCATGTCAGTGAGGCTGAAAGCTTCCTCTCTCTTCTTCTCTCTGCGTTCTTTGCGCTCTCTTGTGGCTGCTCACCTGCCGGATTCAGGCTGATAAGCATGTCCATCGTTGCGTCGGCGTCCAGGACTGCGCCGACAAAGCGCAGCGACGACGGCGATTTGGATTCGCCTGGATGGCAGACGGTGGTGTTGCGCGACACGGAGGGGCGCCGAACCAAAGCGGTGTCGCGCTTCGCGTGCCACCGGAGTCCAAAAAACTGAACAGACTACGGCGCGCCGTAACCCAAAAAGCTGCTTTGGATTCCGGGAATATCACCGTTGGCTTCCAACGTGCGCTTTTTCGTCTCTCTGGGTGCGGAAGAAGCATACATGGTTTGCTCCGCGTCCTCAGGATGGCCGGACGGATGCGCTAGCCCAAAGACGTGCCCTATCTCATGAGTGGCTACGTTTTGGACGTCCTGCCAGTTCGTGCCCGACGGCTTGTAAGAACTGGTGCCCCATTTAACGGTCGAATTATGGATCACGTCCACTTCGAGGAAGGTTTCTCCGTTGTTGATCGCTCCGTTGTTATCTGCGTCATCCCAAATCATGAAGGTCGCGGCGAGGATCGTGCTTTTGCCCAAGTTCCGCATGGAATAGCTGTTGATTCCGTCCCAGCGTGGGTCAGCGGCGACCGGCCCAAATGAGGAGTTCCCATCAATTAGCGCCCCTTGAGTGACCACTTCCCAAGCAGCGAAAGCCGCCAAAATGGCCTGGTCAGATCCAGCCGGGAAGCCGCGGAGATCGACAACGAAATGCAGGTTTGGGTCAACAGCGCCATTGTCGGCGATGCTATCGGCCCACTTTCCTCCCCAAAGTTCGAAGTGGCCAGCCGAATGATCCGGCGCCGACGCGGTGCTTGCACCGCTCGACTTGGCGCGTTGATCGCTTTTCTCCTGAACACCGTCTTCGTAGTCGATGATGACGGTTGATTTCGGGTTGATTGGTTTGCCTCGAGCGGCTTGATTTTGCGCCTGAATGGATGCCGCACAGGCGAGGGCTAAGGCCGCCAAAGTTACTCCGGCAAACCGTGCTGGGTTGCCGGCCAAAAGGTTGAATGGTTTGTTCATATCTTTCGATTCCTGTCGCGAGGTTCGTTTGAGTTCGTTTACCAGAGATACGCCAACCGAACGCGGATTCTGCGTAAGACGTGCAACAATCTCATCTTTTCATTAATAAATCCTTTCCTTTGCGATCTTGGCGATCTTTGCGGTTAACGAATTGCTGTTCTTAGATTGAATAGTTGCGGCTCAGCGCGTTTTGAGCCGTCGCCAGGCTGCGGCGAGCTCCTCGCGGCTGAGCGGATTGGAGATGCCGTTGTCGTCGATTCTGTGACCGGAAAGGAATTCGGCTTCGTTGACCAGCTCATTCAGCGGACGATTGTCCTGGGCCAACAGCCAAAGACGCGCGGTCTGATCCGTTCCGGAAGTGATCAGCCGGTTGAACATGAGATCGAAGGTTGCGTGCAGTATGGTGCCTTTGCCGTGCGAAAGTGTGGCGACGAGCTGGCCTGTTTGGAAGTCCCATAGCTCAGCAGCGGCCTCCCCGCTGACGGTGACGAGAAGCCGCCTCTGAGGATTAAAGACCGCGCCGGTTACAGGCCCAGTGGGCGCAAAAGGAGGTGAGACCGGCTCGCCATCTTCGAGACTCCAGACGCGGGCTTTACGGTCACCGCTGTAGATCAGAATCCACTGGTGATCCATGCTGACGGTGGCGAAGGTAAATCCGCCCTCAATTCGAAACGCGGGTTCGATCGGCGTGCCTGTCTTTGCGTCCCAACGCCGAACCGTATTGTCGTGGCTGGCTGTTAACACGACTTTGTCGTTCTGCATGAAAGCCACATGCCAGACGCTTTCCAGGTGGATCAGACTGTCCGAAATCAACTTGCCAGAGGCCGCGTCCCAGATTCGCGCGATGTCGTCCGTGGCCCCGGTTAATATCCGGTCGCCGTTTGAACTCCAGGCCACGCAGCTCACGTCGCCGCGATGCTGGAGAGGCGGCGTTAAGGGCCGACCTGTCCATGCGTCCCAGATGCGAGCGGTATCGTCATTACTGACGGTCGCAACACGATTCCCATCCGGACTGAAGGCCACTTGCCGAACCATATCGTCATGCCGAAGGATCGCGCCGATTTGCTGGCCGGTCCTGGCGTCCCAGAGGCGTGCGCCGCCGTTTTCGCACCCTGCCGCGAAGCGGTTGCCGTCCGGACTGAAGGCGGCCGCGTGAATCTTGCTTCGTTGCGCGAGCAACCCTGTGATGGGTTGCCCGTTCAATGCATTCCACGCGCGAACCTGATGATCTTCCGTTGTGGTCAGGATTCGAAAGCCGTCCGGGCTTGAAGTGGTGAACATCACCGGCACGTGATGCGCGAGGGAAATCACACCGGCGGGACTGTCCGAAATTTCCCAGACCCGCGCGGCCTGTGCTGAATCCGCAGTGATCCAGCGCTGGTGGCCCTGGGTAAAATGGCCGAAGAGGACGGGATGATTGTGAGGCAGCGGCGGGGTGAAAGGCTCGCCCGAATTCGCGTCCCAGATTCGAGCGGACTTATCTGCGCTGGTCGTGATAATTCGAAGGCCATCCGCGCTAAACGCGGCGTGTATAATCTCAGCCGAATGCGCCTTGATCTCCGCCCGCAACTCGGCCGTCGTGGCATCCCACAGGTTGATGGTGAAATCCGTGCCGACGGTCAGCAGCCTTTTCCCGTCCGGGCTAAACGCCACGGAGAACGCTGCGCCTCGATGAACCAAGAAAGGGCTGAGGGGTTCACCAGTGTCGGTCCGCCAAATGCGAGCCGTTCGGTCGGAACTACCGGTGGCCAGTTGTCCGCCGTCCGGACTGAATGCGAGAGCGCGGACCGGCCCCTTATGCTGGAGCGGCGGTGTGATGGGTTGGTTGCTGGAGACCTCCCAGACACGGGCCATGTTCGCCAGGTAACTCGCTGTAGCCAGCCGCTTGCCATCGGGACTGAACCGGACAGAATTCACTCCGCCCCAGTGAATCAGCGGATCGCCCAGGGCGCTTCCTGTGGTCGCATTCCAGAGCCTGGCGGTTTGATCGTCGCTTCCTGTGGCCACGATTTGGCCGTCGGGACTGAAGGCAAGTGTGTTAATTCGGTCCCGGTGTTGCATAGGACCACCCAAAGGTTGTCCGGTGGCGGCATGCCAGACCTGCCCTACGCCTTCAACGGTGGCCGTCGCGATGCGTTGACCGTCCGGACTGATCGTGGCCTCAAGGACTTTCGCTTTGTGTGGAATGACGGGACCCACCGGCTCATTCCCTCCCAAGTCCCAGACTCTCACGGTGTTGTCCACGCTCACCGTCACGACTTTTTGACCGTCACTGCTAAAAAAGCTGTCGCGTGGCTGCGCCGGATACGGCCAGAGGTTAACGACCTTCGGTAACTGTCCAAACGCCAATCCGAAGCGAAGCCGGTGAGACGCTTCCTTCCCGGCATCTCCGGCGTCCAATTGCAGCGCTTTGGCAAACCAAGCCAGAGACGCAAGCTGATCCTTCGCGGCAAACCGCTCATTGCCGTGGGCGACGTATTGTCGAACCAACTCCTGCTTCAATCGTTCCCGCTCGCGATTGATTCGGAAGACGGCAATGGGTGATCCCACCGCCAGGACGAGCAACAAAACGGCCACGGCGGCGCCCAAAGCTGCGATGGCAGGCCGGCGTTTGATCCACTTGACGGCTTGCTCTGAAAACGTCGTGGGGCGGGCCAGAATTGCTTCGCCGCGGCGCCACCTTTCCAAATCATCGGCCAGGGCGGCGGAGGATGGATACCGCCGTTGCGGATCTTTGTCCAAACACTTCAAGCAGATCGTTTCCAGATCGCGGTCCACTCGGAGGCTGATCGTGCTGGGGGGGCGTGGTTCTTCTTCTACCACTTGCCGCAAAGTTTCGAGAGGTGTTTGCCCTTTAAGGGGCGGCCGTCCGGACAGCAGTTCGTAGAGGATCGCACCTAGGCTGAACACATCCGAGCGCGTGGTGATTTGGTCTATTTTGCCCGAGGCTTGTTCAGGCGCGATGTAACAGGGCGTTCCGAGGACCGCTCCGCTCAGGGTCAGATCGCTTTCGATTTCAATCCACTTGGCCAATCCAAAGTCGCTGACCTGGGGCTCGCCTTGTCCATCGAGAAGAATGTTCCCCGGCTTGAGATCGCGATGGAGGATTCCGCGTTGATGGGCATAATGGACAGCTCGGGCCACCTTCGCGATCAACTCCGCTATTCTGTTCTGGCGGCGGCGCGCTGTCGCGCGATCCAGATCGATGGCCGGCGCCGCTGGAGGCAGGCAAAAATCGGCGAACCGTTGCGCCAGACTCCCGCCTTCGACCAGCTTCATGGTGAAGTACTGCTGACCTTCATGCTCTCGGACCTCGTAAATCGAAACAATGTTGGGATGATCTAAGATGGCGCCAGCCTGAGCTTCCGCCAGAAACCGTTTCGCCGCCGAAAAGGAAGCCGCGTATTCGGCGCGAATCATTTTCAACGCCACAATGCGGCCGAGGCTCCGCTGGCGCGCCTTAAAGACAACACCCATTCCGCCATGGGCGATCTCCGAAAGCAGATCATAATCGCCAAATCGACGCCCTTCAGGGAGGACACTTGAGAATTGGCGGCCCGGCCACGGGCGTGCGTCCTCACGAAAAGTCTGGCCTGGTGAGGACAACTCGCGCGCTTCAAACTGGTCCGCAGAATCCGGGAGCGCCGAGTCCGAGAGGCCGGTCTCCTCACCGCGCATTGTCCGGCACTGTGGACAAAGGGTGTCGTGAGTGCCGACCGACGCTCTGCCGCACTGCGGACAAATTCGACCTTCTGCGCTCATGCATTCCGCGAACGGCTTGTTGATTCCACGTCGCTCGCAGTTGCGGATCGGCGCGGAGGAACGCCGGCGCATAAAATGCCGGCGACGTGCAAGCCTGAACAACGCTGTTGGGAACGACGGGAAGTGTAGCAAGACGCTGGTCGATAATTCAAGCGCTCTGTCAGCAATTCTGCCTGAACTCACCCCCTTCCCCTCCCAGGAGGGGAACGCACAATAGCGGCGTGCAACACCACTCCCCTCCTGGGAGGGGTAGGGGGTGGGTAGGTTCATGCAGAGAATTCGTGGCGCACTATTCGACACCGAGGCCATCAAGAAAAATTCTCAATCATTTGAGCAACCCTTTCATCAGGGTAGTTTGTACCTCCTAACCAAGGGGCTGGGAACAGGGGAGTTAAAGCTGGTAGTGGACAATCACGTTTCATTTTGTTTTACTGGCGTGAATGCGCTTGAAAACATTTCAATGTACCGATCCGGTGGAAGCCGGCTT
>JACQWK010000487.1 GCA_016209525.1 Verrucomicrobiota bacterium | reverse complement strand
GCCTCGGCCAGTCCGGGAGGCAGCGGCTTGACGGGCTCGATCACCAGCGCGTCGCCGACTTCAAAAACATTGAGCGTCCCGCCGTTTTCGAGGCCCTGGCGCTTGCACCAGTCCAGCGGGAAAGCGGACTTTCGCTTGCCAGTCAAGACCATCGTCGTCGCTTTCATGGTGAAAGATTATGTTACCGCGCCGAGTCCGTCAACGTGGTGGCTTTGCAGTGTCTGCCACGGCACCAAACAAATCCTGTCGAGTCAATAAGAACGACCTTCTGGCAACACCGCCTGCGCTTCCGGTCGGCGAGGTACGTGTTTAGCGGAGCGCGGCCTTTAGGCCTTTAGGCCGCTCAGGAGTTTGGACATTTTCACGGTTTGCGCTCGGGGAGTCCCAACGGGATTCCCAGCCTTGGATATTCGACGTTTTCTGCTTCCGGCTGCGAAGTCGTCGAGGCCTTGTTTGCCTCCGAGCCACGGAGTGGCGGCAGAGAGTAGCCCACGGCGTGAGCCGTGGGCAGAAGCCGTCATGGACACAAAGCCCCGGAGGGGCGACAGAGTCCGCCATCGCGCCTCAGATTGGTTTCTTTCGCCCCATCCGGGGCTTGGCGAACGCACGCCTTGACCCCACAGCTCGCGCTGTGGGCTACTCTCTGGCGCCACTCCGTGGCTGATGGCGGATTCTCGGACGAATCCTCGGTCCCTCCGAAACACCAGAAGTCACGCCGCCAAAGCTGCTGCGAAAAGACGTTTTGACTTCTCATCTCTCATGAAAACAGACCGGATTGAATTCGCGGCCATTCCCAAAAATGTCCAAACTCCAGCGCGGCCTTTAGGCCGCTTCACCGTGCATATTCTTTCACGTCCCCCAAAGAGGCAGCCGCTCGCAAACTTTGGCGTTGAAGCGGCGTGAACGCGTGAACTCTGCGCTCCGCTAAACACCTACTCGGCGAGTCGCCCGCGGCACCCACTAAAGCCTCGACCGCAACCGGGCGATTTCCTTTTTCAGCAGTTTGCCGATTCGATGCCTGGCCAGATAGACTTGGCCCGCGCTGACGCCCAGCAGCTTGACGATACCGCGCACCGGCCAGCCTTGCACGACGGACAACTCGAACATTTGAAATTGCTCCGCGCTCACTTGTTGCTGCACGCGCGCTTTGGCCGCCTCCAGAAGATTCCGTTCCCATTCCTTGTCCCAGATGGCCTCAACGCGGAGGCTGGCCGGATCGGGCACGCGTTCGATGGTTGCGGTCCTCGGCTCGTCTCCGGCCACGGGTGACGCGGAATCGCCTGGCGCGCACGGCAAACGCCGCTTCACCTGGTTGAGGATGCGCCACCGGGTCAATTGGAGCAGCCAGGCCTTGAAGGAGCCCGCGGCGGGATCGCACCGAAACTTCTGAATGTTCTTCGCGACCGAGAGCAGCGTGTCTTGCACGACATCCTGCGCTTCGGCATCGCGCAAGCCCGCCTTAATCGCCACGCAATAGATCAACTGCCCGTACGCGTCGAAGAATTCGCGCCAGCTTTCCTGATCGTCCCAATTCTTGAGCCGAGCCAGCAAGCTCCAGCGCGTCGCCTGCCAATCGTGAGGTGTGTCGTTCATGGGACGTTCCGGGTGTCCATACTGCTGAGAACACACCGGAGCAAAGCAGATTCTTTCAGAATTTTTGAAAGAATCTCGGAAAGTGCGTTGTGTAGAGTGGAAATGAAGACGTTGACTACGAGATGCAACACGCTTTCGGCTACGATTCTGCTCAGTGCCTGGCTGAATGTTCTGGGGCAACCCAAACTCGCCACGCAACCCGTTGACCAATCCGTGAGTTTGGGAGCCACGGTTCAATTCCGCGTGACCGCCACAAGTACGGCGCCGCCGATCCGGTATCAATGGCGGTTCGCGGCGGCGTACCTTGAGGGACAGACCAACTCCGTGCTTAACCTGACGAACATCCAGGTCCTCAACGCCGGTGACTATGATGCGGTGCTCACCGACGGCTCAGGTTCCGTCACGAGCCGCGCGGCGCACCTCGAAGTCGATCCTACCTTCACCAAGATCACCACCGGCGACATCGTGACCGATGTGGCGTCCCACCTTTCGTCGGCTTGGGGCGACTACGATGGCGATGGCGACATCGACTTGGCGGTAACCGGCACGTGGATCGCCGACAGCGGCGCTGGCTCACGCATCCGCCTGTTCCGCAACGATGGCTTTGGCCACTTCACGCGGATTCTGAGCACACCGATCAGTGCAGACGCCAAGGATTGGCGCGCTGGCAGTTGGATCGACTACGACAACGATGGCTGGCTCGATCTGATCACGACTCATACCCGACACCACAGTTTCGATGGCGGAATCATGTTCTTTCGCAATGAAGGCCAAGGTTCGTTTCGGAAGCTGACGTCACGCGACGTGGGACCGATCCTTCCCGGCACGCCCCCCAATACTGAGGACAATGTGCAGGGTGCGGGCTGGGCGGACTACGATCGGGACGGATTTCTGGATGTTTACGTATCGCTTAGCGGAGAGGGAACAGATTGGCTGTTCCGCAATCTCGGAGATGGCACGTTTGCAAAAATGTCGAACAGCCAGACTGGGATCGCGGCGGACCGAGCGTACAGTTACGGAATCACGTGGGGAGATTTCGATGGTGACGGCTGGCCTGATCTGTTCGTCCCTGTCAT
>JACQWK010000460.1 GCA_016209525.1 Verrucomicrobiota bacterium | reverse complement strand
CACCCCACCCGCCCCGTTGAATTGGCCTCCGGCGTAAACGTTGCCCGCGCCATCCATCGCCAGCGCATAGACGTGATAGTTCATGCCCGAACCAAGGGCCGACCAGTTGCTCCCGTTCCATTTCGCAACAAAATTGGCGCCAACCCCACCCGCCGCGTTGAATTGGCCTCCGGCGTAAAGGTTGCCCGTGCCATCCACCGCCAGCGTATAGACAGGCCCGTTCATTCCCTGACCCAGAGCCGACCAATTCACATCGCTGTAGGTAGGGTCAATCCGCACCGGATAAACCGCCTCGATGTCTCGCACAACCACCGCCAGGCGTTGATCCGATTCCATCTCAATTCGCGCGGATAGCGTGCGACCCGTCGCGTCCAGGACTCGAATACGGTTGTATGCAATGCGCCGCCCCGACCCCTCCGCCACCAGCGCCGCGCCGTCCGCTGTCGCTTCAGCCCGCGCGCCGGCCACTTCCAGTTCGACACGCAGCTCACCTGAACCTGCCGGACGCCGGGCCAGCACAAAGTCCTGCCGCACCCCGTCCACGCTGACGGAGTATTCCTCGACCAGTCCCGGCCGCACGAGCCGCGCGAGGCTTTTCTCGACTTGCACCTGGCCCTTCCGGTTGAGCGCTTCCAAACCGGTCTCGGCGCGGCCCCAAGCCCGCGCAATGACCCGGAAACGATCTCTCGGATTCTCGGCCGTCGTCGATGTCAGCCAAAGTCCGTCCTCGGTGACTTGGCCTTCCATCCTCTGAAACATGCACCGCAGCACTGCTCCGCCGGAGACCGGCGTCACAGACAAACCTTTGCCGTGGTCCTGCGCCGCCACGGTCGCGCCAAGCTCGCTCACGGAGACGGGCCGGGAAGCCTCGTTCGACTCAGTGCCAGTCTTCACGGACGCACTCAACAGCGCCGAAGACGTCGAACGGGGCGTTAATTGTCTCGCGACGAATTCGGCAGTGGGTGCGGCGAACGAGGACGGCGCGAACGATCCTTGGCACACCAGGACGGTGAGAAGCAGCCGGCAACAGATGCTTCCCAAGATCGAACGGGCGATCTGGTCGGGGAAAAGTTGTGTGGTTTGGTTTGATTCATCCATACAACGCCCTCCGTGGAGATGGAATTTGTGATTCGCGATGAGTGTGCTTGGAAATCCTTGCGCCCCGCCGCAATGGCCCACTCCGGACAGGCCGGGCCTGGCTGGAGGCGCCACCGTTGAACTCATCGGCGGGGCGCTTTCGGAAACGCGTCCCTCGGCCCGCGCTCCCCAAAGCGAGAAATCTGGCGGCAGGCCGGCTTGGCCCCGCCGCCAACCTGTCGTAGCGCAGAGTTGCACTCTGCCGTTCCGCCGCTTTGCAGTCGGCCCGCCGCGGTTTCGTCCCGCCTCTAGGGAATCGTCGCCGCCGTAGAAGATGCGCTTGGGGTAAGTCTTGGAGAAACGGGCGGGGCGGCAAAGCGGGCCCGAATAATTCAGGACACCAAGAGTCTGACCGAAGAGAGAGTGGTTCGAGTTCATGGCGGAATCCTAGCAAAGGAGTCATGACAAAATTATGAACGCCGCTTGAAACAATCTGAACAATCCCTCCCGAAACTCTCTGTGATCTCCGCGTTCCTTGTGGCTATTCCCTCCATCGGATTCACCACAAGGCAGGTGAGCCACAGAGAGCACAAGGATCACAAAGGATCGGGGCGACGGCCAAGGCAGTATTGAGGAAACTCAGAGTCGGAATGACTGCTTGCAGCGGGGAGTTGTTCTTGTATAACCAACTTCAGTCCATTTGGCCAGAAATCGGCTTCCGTGCGCAGCGTGTGCAGAACGACGGAAGCCCGGATTTCGAAGCGGCCGGCCCGGCTGAGGTTTGTGGCTTTTTCCGCCGGCCACTCAATTGGTTGGTTTGAGATTCGCCGCCCTTTGGCCAAGGTCAATCGGGGAATGGGTTATGAGAATTCTGGTCGTGGAAGACGATCCTTTGACGCTCGACTTCCTGGGTAAGGCGCTCGGCAATCAAGGCTACTCGGTCGATACTTCCGCCGAAGGTGAAGATGGCCTCTTCAAAGCCCAAAGCTGGGAGTACGACGCCATCGTGCTGGACGTCCTTCTGCCGGGCCTCGACGGTTGGGAATTCCTCAAACGCTTGCGCCAAACCAAAAAAACGCCGGTCCTGATGCTCACCTCCTGCAAGGCCACACCCGACCGCGTGCGCGGCCTCAACAGCGGCGCGGATGATTACCTGGTGAAGCCGTTCGAACCACCCGAGCTGCTGGCGCGGCTCCGGGCGTTGATCCGCCGCACAACCGCTCATGCTCACTCACGCATCGAAATCGGCCGCATCGCCATCGACTTGACGGCCCGGATTGTCACCCGGTCCGGAGTCCCCGTGGCGCTCAGTCCGCGCGAGTACGCCATGGTGGAGTACCTCGCGCTGCACCGGGGCGAAATCGTCCAACGCAGCACCCTTTACGACCACCTCTTCGACGAAAACGACGACACCCTCTCCAACGTCATCGACGTGAATGTGGCCCGAATCCGGAAAAAACTGGGCAAAGACTTTATCGTGACCCACCACGGACACGGATACACCATCGAAGCCTGAGGGTTAACCGCAAGGCGGGTGAGCCACAGAGAGCACAAAGATCACAAAGGATCGAAGTGATCTGAACGTTACCCGCTCCCTCTCACTTCGGACTCCCCTCTTCTCCTCTGTGTTCTCTGCGCTCTTTGTGGCTATTCCGTCCATCGGATTCACCGCAAAGCGGGTCAGCCACAGGCATTGCATGGAACGTAAATCGAAAGACGGAGGTTTGGGACTTTGCGTTTTTAATCTCTTGAGGCCGTTAGGAGGATTGGCTAGACATTGAGGGACGGGAGAGGATTAAAACCCAACGACAAACCCAAGGAGACAACATGAAAGATATCAAAACCCTCTGTGCCCAAGTCCGCCAAACGGCTTACGACATTCACGTGTTTCATGGACACGGCCACCTCGAAAAAGTCTATGAAAACGCCCTCGCGCATCGACTGCGCAAAACTGGGTTGCGGGTCGAACAACAGCATCCGATCCGAGTCTATGACGAAGATGGCACCCTGATCGGCGACTTTGTTGCCGACTTGATTGTGGGAGGCGTCTTAATTGTCGAATTGAAGGCCGCCAAAACATTGGCCGACGAACACATTGCCCAGGTGCTGGGTTACCTCAGATCATCCCGGCTCGAACACGGGTTGCTCATCAACTTCGGATCCTACAGATTTCAAATCCGCAAATTCGCCAATCTCACGCCGACAGCCCACGCGTCGCAAGGATTCTCCCAACTGGATTGACCTCAACACTGCTCAGCCACAGAGAGCACAGAGAGCACAAAGAAGAAGAGGAAACCGGAACGGCAACATCCCTCCGGACTCCCCTCTTCTCCTCTGTGATCTCTGCGCTCTTTGTGGCTAATCTCCGGGGACGGCTTTGCGCACTTCTTCAAAGGCCCTCTCGGCGGCTTCCAATAAATGCGGGAACTCGGTCATGGCATTTGTTTGCCCCGCTTCTTCCAGCCGCTCCATCGGCTCAACCATCGCCCGGATCCCGAAATTCGCGCTGGACCCTTTGCACCGGTGCGCCAGGAACTCCACCTTAGCCGCATCCCCTGCATCCCTTGCCGCCCTGATCTGCGTCAGCAGCGACGACGTCTTTTCCAGGTATGCATCCAGAAACTGCCGCAGCGTTCGGGTGTCATCTCCCAGCATCCGCTTAAGCCGCTTCCAATCAATCGGCGACTCGTCCCTGTCCCGCTTTCGTGTCTTGTATTCTCTAAACCGTCCCGCTTCCTCCAACACCCGCCGGACCTCGCCAATCTCCACCGGCTTGGACAGGTAATCGTCCATCCCCGCTTCCAGGCATTCCTCGCGATCCACTCGCGCCACGCTCGCTGTGAGCGCCACCACCCAGGGACGCTCCCGGTCGCGCCACCGCTCCCGGATTTGCCGCGCCGCTTCAAACCCGTCCATCTCCGGCATGTTCACATCCAACAACACCAGATCGAACGGCTCCCGTTCCAGAGCCCGAATCACTGCGACACCGTTGCCGGCCAGGGCGCACTCGTAGCCGAACCCGCGCAAGAGCCGCGCCCCCAGCTTCTGGTTCTCCTCGTAATCGTCGGCCAAGAGAATGCGCAACGGACAACGCTCGGCCAGGCTGGGATCGAAGTCGGTTTCGGCAGGTTCCGCGGCGCTGGGGCGGCGGACCGGCCCGCCTTCGCTTGGCTTCGGCTGGGCAGGCAGGTCCGCCCTACCGCCGGCCGCTGCCTCATACTCGAAGGTCACGCCGAGCAATCGCTCCAGGCACTCGCAGATTTCCTCGAACTGAAACGGCTTGGGCACGAAAGCGTCGAAGCCGGCTTCCTCATACAAACTTTGCTCGTGTTGCAGCACCGACGCCGAGATTGCCACCAGTTTCGCGCGCCCGACCTTGGACTTGTCCAGGAATTGCGTGGCCACCTGGAAGCCCGTCTTGCCCGGCATCCGAATGTCCAGAAAGGCGATGGCGTAACTCGCGGCGCGCAGTTCCTTCAAAGCTTGTTCGCCGTCCTCCCGCACCGTCACGTCCACGCCCAGGTCCTCCAACAGACGGCGCAGGATGTCCCGGTTCTCCGGCACGTCGTCCGCCACCAGCGCACGGACGCGCGTCCCGGCCCGCAATCGCACGGCCCCTCTGCTTGCCGACTCCGCTGGTGCCGTCAGTTTGCCTAGCGCTGGTGGCAGCGGCAGAGAAAAATAAAACCGCGCACCTTTTCCGGTTTCGGATTCCAGTTCGAGAGTTCCTCCCATCAATTCAATGTGGCGCCGGGCGATGGCCAAACCCAAGCCGGTTCCGCCTTTGCGCCGGCCTTCGGTTCCTTGAGTGAACGGCTCGAAAAGTTTTTGGCGAATGGCCGCCGGGATGCCTGGGCCAGTGTCCTGAATTTCGAAGAGGAAGGTTGAGAACTGGTCGGGGAGCGCACGCGCCTCGCGTGCCGGGTCGGGCGCCTCGCCCGACACAGCGT
>JACQWK010000459.1 GCA_016209525.1 Verrucomicrobiota bacterium | reverse complement strand
TTGGCCTGTGGCTTCGTTGCTCGTTGGTCGCAGCCCCACTTTCGGGGGATGCTCCCTCCTCGCGCCTCGCCACAGGCCAAATGCCAAGCAACGAACGTCATCGTATTTCGGTTCATGACCACTTAGCCGGCAGATTGCACACGAAAGGGGAGGTGGGGACGCCGTGCCGCGGCGTCCCCGCGCCGTAGAGGGGCGGAATGCTTGTGAACGGGAGGGGAGACTGCTGAAATAGTCTCTGAGATAGAAGAAGGCTTATGAAAATTCGAACGTTGATCGTGGATGATGAGCCTCTGGCGCGCGAGCGGCTGGCCACGCTACTGCAAGAGGAAGCCGACATCGAGATCGTCGGCCAATGCGCCGATGGACAAGAGGCCCTGGCCGCCATACGGTCGGCCGCTCCGGACCTGGTTTTTCTGGATGTGCAGATGCCCGAATTGGACGGATTCGGCGTGGTGGCGGCGCTGCCTCGGGTACAAGTTCCGGCCGTGATTTTCGTGACCGCCTACGACCAGTTTGCCGTGCGCGCGTTTGAGGTGAACGCCCTGGATTACCTGCTAAAGCCGTTCGATCGCGAGCGCTTCCAGACCGCTCTCCGCCGGGCGGTCGATCAAATCCTGCGGCACGAGCCGGCGGAGATCAACCGGCGGCTGACGCAGCTTCTGGCCGAACTCAAGCGCGACACTAAACCGTTGGAGCGCCTGGTTGTCAAAACCGAGGGCCGTGTTTTGCTCGTCAAAACCGACGAGATCGACTGGATCGAAGCGGCCGACAATTACGTGAGCCTTCACGTGGGAAATGAATCGCACCTGCATCGCGAAACGATGGCCGCGCTGGAGCGCAAACTCGCCCCGAACCAATTTCTCCGCATCAGCCGCTCCACCATCGTCAATGTCGAGCGGATCAAGGAACTCCAGCCGATGTTCCACGGGGACTACGTCGTGATACTGCGCGACGGCACTCGCCTGAGCCTGAGCCGTAATTTCCGCGACCGAGTTCAGCACCTTTTGGGCAAAGAGTAGAGGGGCATTCTCGCTGCCTTCGCAGATGGCTCTGAGTCGAATTATTGACGAGACCGTTGGATGAACGATAGGTCGGCGTTTGTAGTCCCGGCTTTAGCCGGCTCGGGCCGCCTAAAGGCGGGACTGCAAAGCTTCCGCGTGTAGTCCGTCCCACGGTCTCCTCTGTAATTAGGTTCAACCGCGGATCCACGCGAATGAACGCCCATGAAATCAAGCCTCAGGACTCCGGATCCCACGGGCAAGTTTTCAACGCCCATGGAATTTGACTGGCCCGCCGTTCCCCTCACCTTGGCCCCACTACTGTTGAATTAAGGTCAACCGGCCGTTTCTTGCTCTTAATCGTGCTCTTACTCTTACTCCGGAACTTCCTGGAGAGATCAAGATTACGAGTAAGAGTAAGAGCAAGACCTACTCGGCATGGAATCGAATTCATTCTTAATTCAACAGCAATGCACCCTGGCCCTCTCCCCAAGGAGTGGGAATCCCTGTCACAGCGTTCGACCAATCCGTGATCGCTGAACATTTCCGCGCACGTCGATCGATTCTCCCTCTCCTCTGGGGAGAGGGCCGGGGTGAGGGGGAAGGCCCCGTCGGACGGCATGCGTAGGGTGCGCGTTAATTCGCGTGGATTCGGGGTGTCATCACCGAATGCTTTGGCGTGAACCGCAAGATGCGCGTTGAAAACTTGAACTCACCCACCCACAAATAGCCGCCACCCCAAGCCAGCGAGCCGGGCATGAAGAGCTGGTTGCGGCCGATCCCCGGCTTGCGGTCGAACTCATCGCTCGCGCCGAGCAACGCGTCCGCGGGCCGGCCAGCCAGCGCGTCCTCGAGGCGGTTCCACACGTCCACGCGGTTGAAGTTCCGGTTGGCGACGAACAGGCGGCCGCCGGCGATGAGGCATTGGCTCGGGAGATTGAACCTCCCAGGCCCGGCGAGCGTGATTGGCTCCGCGCGTGCGCTGAGTTCACTCACGCGCCAGAGGCTGATCGTGCTGCCCTCGAACGGCGCGGCGCAGAGGAATTCTCCGTCGCTGTTCAGACGTCCGGGGCTGCGCATGGCGAGCGTGAACTTCGGTTCGCTGTCCCGCGCCGGAATCCCTTCCCAGACGTAGATCGCCTTGGCGCGTCGGTCGGCGAGGTAGAAATATTGATCATCGAACGCGACCCCTGACAGTTCGCCGAGGCGCACGCTGCCGATGGTGCCCGAGAGCGTCACATCGGGCTGTTCGCCGTTCAGCGGGAGTTTGCGCCAGATATAAACCGTGTTCCGGCCCGCAAGCATGAGGGTCGATCCGTGCAGTTCGTTGTCCCAAGGGCCTTCCGGCAGATGAAGGACGAGGTCGGGTTTGGCAGCGCTTTCATCCGGCAGTTGCCGCCAGACGAACATCTTTCGGTCGAAGTCGGATGAGATGAAGAGGCTCTGGCCGTCCGTCGCCACGACGGGATTTTGGATGAAGAAGTTTTCCGCCCAAGTGTCCTGTTCAATGCGCTCGCTGCCAATGGCGAGATCGGGCGGTTGGTTATCCCGCGTCGGGAGCGAGTTCCAGCCGAGCAGTTGGTTTCCGTTGTAGTTGCAGACGTAGAGCCGGCCGTTGGCCACGACCGCATCCGGGCCGTCCCCGTTCCGATACGTCGCAGGCCTTAACACCACATCACCGTCCGTCTCGGCATCGCGCGGCGCCTTGTTCCAGAGGAACACCGACTGAATACCGGCGAGGACGAGCTTTCGGTCGGACGTGAATGAGCCTTTGACCCACTCGCTCCAGGTGAAGTCCGGCGGTTGCGCGCCGTTTTTCGGGAAGCCAAGCCAAACGGCCGTCGCCGGGCGGCTGTCATCGCCGTAGTTGTGGTCGCTCACGGCGAAGAAGGTTTTGCCGTCGCTGGTAACGTTGCGCGGCGTCCCCGCCTCGCGCGGGCGCAGGACGAGGTCCGGCGGTTGGTGGTCGCGCGTGGGGAATGAATTCCAAATCAGCACGGCGCTGCCGTGCGTGGCCGCGACGGCGAATTTCTGGCCGTCCGTCCAGACGCCCCAAGGCCAGCCGAAGCGCATGCCACTGTCGAAACGGGCGCGCGGAGCGCCGGGTTCTGGACGGGCACGGCGTGTTTCGGACGGAGCGCCGACCTCCGGTTCGGCGCGTTGGTTCTTGAGTCGCGAAGGCAGTGGCGATTCGCCAACCCGCCGTTCCCCCTCACCCCGGCCCTCTCCCGCCGGGAGAGGGAGGACTGTTCCGCTGCCGGATTGTTTGTCAGAGCTTTGGTGAACCTCCGATCGTTGGCTCGCGATTCCCTCTCTCTGAGGGAGAGGGTCAGGGTGAGGGGAAACGGGACGGAGCCCTTTGCTGACAGGCCGATTTGGAGACCGACGCTCGGAGTCGATTGGAAGACGCGCCGGGCCGGAGGCCGGCGCTCCGCCTGATAGCACCGTCAGGTCGAGCACGAGGTCTGCGGCTGCTCCGTTCTTAGTCGGAAACGAATTCCAAATCAGGATACGGTCGTTGTGAGTGTCCGTGACGGCGATGTGTTTGCCGTCGGGCGTGATGGCGACATTGCCGGGCCAATTCAGTTGATGCTTGCCGGCGCCGGGATTGTTTTGCGTGAAGTCAGGTTGGCCCAGCACCAGATCGGGCGGCGTGTTGCTAGCCGGCGCGGATTTCCAGAGGAGCACACGATTGTTCCAGCGGTCGGTCATCAACAGCACCTTCCCATCCGTGGCGAGGCCGGTGGGATGATTAAACAACAGCGGCCCGCCCGCGTTGTTGAATCCCTTGGCGCCGAGAACCAGGTCCGCCTCCTGGCCGGTGACGAACGAGCCGGCCTTGGTCGCAGGCGCCACGGCATACTTCGATTCGATCTTCTCGACGCGGATCGAGCCGCGGACCTCCGGACGATTGTCCCCGATCGGCGGACGTCCAGGCGGTGGTTGAAAACGCTGCCGTTGCGCGCTTGAGGTGCCTGGCCGAGGCGGGCCGGTGACCAACAGCAACCAGGAACCGTCGCGCAACTTCACCGCACCGGGATCGGCGCCTGGCACTCGCGAGGCAGGCTCGCCTGTCTTCCAGGAGGCGCCGTCGGTGCTAATCACCGGCCACGGACCCGGACCGGAGCCGAAGAATGCCAGTCGTCCGCCGTCGCTCTGCATGTTGCCTAGCCAGCGGCTCCCGCGCGGTAACGTCACATCGGCCTGGCGTTCGAAGTTCAGCCCATCTTGGCTCACCGCATGGTAGCCGATGTTGCCGCGGGGCGGCTCGCCGCGTTGCTGCCCGCGCGTCATTTCCTCCGGCCTGCCGTTGTCGGGCACGATGAGATGAAAGACGCCGTTGTGCAGCGCGGCGGCGCAGTCAATCACCAGGCGGCCCTCCAAGGCAAAACGCACGCCTGGCTCAAAAGCGTAGTGGGTGCCATCGGTCGAGATGGCCGAGTAAATGGCCGGCACGCTGCGGCGGAAATCCGGGCTGCGGTTCGATGTGAAGTAGAGGCGGATGCGTCCATCGGGCGAGGGCACGAGCGTCGGGTCGAACGGCCGCGCCAACCCCGGCTCCATGCCTTCCACCTCGATCGGTTCGGGTTTGTTCCAGGTGCGGCCTTCGTCGCTTGAGAAAGCGACAGCCACACGGTCGAAATTGCGGTTGTCATCCGCCGGGAAATGCTGAAACGCAGCCAGCAGTCGTCCGTCCTTAAGCCGTGTCGCCGTCGGCACGCCGGCCCGCTCGAAGGCCGCCAACTTCTCGACGCGCCCGTCGGCGCCGAGGCGATACACCAGCACGTCATTGTCCCATGGACCGGCGGCGTTGCGATTCGGCGTCTGAGGATTGAAAGAACCGCCCGGCCGGGACGGAATCTGACCCGCCCGATCGCGCGGTGCGTTGCGGCTCGGCTTCTCCGGCCCATCGAAATGCTGCGGCTCGGCAGCGGACAGGGATTGCGGTCCGACGACCAGACCCAGAGCGGCGAAGATAGGGATGAAGTGGAAGGGTTTCATTTGAGAGGAAGGATACCCGAAATTGCCCTCTCATTGCGAGCGCGACCGGACCGGACGCGGACTTCGGCGTCGTTGATGGAGACCGATTCGTTTTCCTTGAGCGGCGCCTTTCCCATGCGAAGAAATGAACCGTGATGTCCCGGCCAACGCGCGGACCTTGCGCAACGGAGACTCGCACGCCGGCTTGAAGGCGCTGGGTGAAATTGCGATTCAACTCCAACAGGCCGCGGCCATCCGGTTTCAACAACTCGCGAACGGCACGGTCAATCGTGAGGTCGTCGAGCCATTCATTGCCGTGCGCAACTTTGTGGATGCGTCGGAGGGCGGTTTTCAAACGCGGATCAAGAATCGTTTCGCGGGGCTTGGGCGGAATGTCTTGGCTGGGCATTGTGGGCATGCTGGCTCATCTCCTGTGCTTCAGGCGGGCGAGAAGTTGCTTTTCTTCTGCATCAAGGTCCGGGATACACCCTGATACCCTCGGCGGCGGCCATGGCCCTTGCCGTCGCGTCGAAGGACAAAAACCGCGTGCCACCGGCCAGCTTATTGACGAGACCGTTGGATGATCGACAGGTCGGCGTTTGTAGTCCCGGCTTTAGCCGGTTCGGGCCGCCTAAAGGCGGGACTACAAACCTTCCGCGTGCAGTCATCAGATGCCCTCACGCAGCCGCTCAATCGTATTGCGGATGACGTCTGTCGGATAACCACCAATGATCTGCGCGTGCGTCGGCGTCTTGTTGTCGATGTAACTGAATAATCCGCCCTCAAGGTGGTAACGGCCCCGCCAGCGGATGGCAAATTGGCGATCTGTCTCCCCAAACTCGCAGGGCTGCCGGAGGCCATCCTTCATCAAACAGATCGCGAGTTCGTCTTCCCAATCGAGCACCCACACGTCGCGAGTCTGCGTCGAGAAGAATACCAACTGGTTGAAGCCGATCACGCGGCACTCTCCCTCGGAGGCGAGCCGGCAAATGTTTTCAACTTCGTCATGCAAGTTCGCCTGGGCAGGGGTGAGCACGCTTTCAGTCGTGGAAATTGTTGACTGGTTCTGCCGGGCACGCATGGCCTGCAAAAACTTCGGCACTCGTTCTTTCTTCATATTGGTTGGGCTGGCTGTTGCTTATTCGTCAGTTCATGAGTTAGTTGACATGGAGAATGCCCCTCACCCTATCCCTCTCCCCATCGGATGGGGAGAGGGATAGGGTGAGGGGTGTGTGGCAACTTCTGCACTCATTTTTGGATCCGGGGACCAGTTGGGTTTTTTCGGCTAGGAGAAAGCGGCGATCAATCGCACGCAGTCCAAACGCTGGCGCGCCAGGATGAGCGTCCCTTCTAATCCGTTACTCCAGCAAAGTGGCATGCTCGGGGGTCCATTGGGCGGCGAGCCACTGCGCGATGCGGTGGAGTTCCGCCGCACCGCCGCTCGCCGCCTCTCGGTGGCGCGCGGCGATGGCGCGCACGTTGGTTAGTTGGCCGCGCAACAACTCGCGCTTCTTCGCATCAAGGCGGCCATTCTCCGCCCGATGGCGGACCAGGCCGGGCGTGGTCAGTGCTCCGGGGACGGACCAGTCGCGGTCGGTGTTGAAGATGCGGAAGAGTTCGAAAAGATCGTCCACGTGGGCGGGCTGCCAGTTTGCGCCGAACAACTCACATCCGAGCCGCGCGCGGAGTTCGAGGTCCGGCAAATCCGGGTTCGCGGCCAGTTCGCGATAAGCGATCCGGACGGCACGTACGGGAAGTTCGCGGTAAGGATTCGCGCCCTCCTTCAACCAGCCGAAGCCGAACGGGACTTGGCGCCGCCCGACGAGCCACGGCTCGCGGAACTCCGTTTTCGCCGTCACGTAGCTGTTGCATTCGAGCGACGGGACGTAGCCGCTGCATTTCGCGTCGCGGGCGCGCTGCGCTCCGGCACGAATGCCGGCGATGTCAAAGCGCGACGGGGCCTCGTTCCACCACCACGCGCCGCGGGCCTGCGCGATCAGCGCGGGCTCGAGCGCCGCGCTGTGCGGCGTGAAGAAGAGCGTCCAGCGCGGGTCGAACGGTTGTTTCGCGGCGGTCGCTTCGGCAAAGGCGAAGCGCAGTTTTGCGCCTGAGAAATAGTGCGGATAAACAACCACCGTCGCGTCCGGCCTTCGCGCCCACATTTCGTCGGAAACAGCGCGCACGAAGGCGAACTCGTGATCGAAAAACTTCGGGCCGCATTCGGTGCAGTGGCAGATCGCGTAATCGCTCGACTCGATGAAGAGGCCGTCGGCTTCGGGATAAAACTCGAACGCCATCTCGCGCGCATACTCGCGCATGAAGCGCTGCGATTCGGCTTTCGCAGGGCACAAATTCCAGCCCCAGCAGCCAATGCCGAACTCGCGCACCGGCTTGCCATCGGAGCCGGTCGCCTTCAGTTCCGGTCTTTCGAGCGGTAGCTGATTCACGCCATCGTAGCCAAACGGCGTGAAACCGAGCAGCACCTGGATGCCGTGCCGATGGGCGTGAGCGATCAACTCGCGTCCGAAGTCCGCCTTGACGTTCTCGTGATCTTTGGCCCATTGCCACGTAATGGGGAACTTCTTCGAACGAAACGCTCCGGCCATCCAGAGAATGATCGTGTTGGCGTTGTCCGAGGCCACGCCGTCCAGAATCTCCCGCCAAACCTCGGGCCCGAAAGTCGGCATGCGCATGAAACAGAGATAATATCCGCGCCGCTGCGACACGGGCTTCGCGTCGGCCCCCACACCTGCCGCCGGCAGCGCCAGCGCGGCGGCAGTGGTTGCAGTTGCCGTGATGAATTCGCGTCGATTCATATGAGCGCGATTTCGGCCCTCGCGTGAACCGGCCTGTCCTCCGCGCTCCTCGAAACCGAAGTGCATACTTCGAGAAGTGTGGACTGGCCTCAGCCGCACGCCAGGGATGTCGTTTTGCATATCTCATTTTCCTTGCCAATCCAATACTCTCTTGTTCTTAGTAGCAGAGTATTGGTCGGAAACAACTTGCCGGAACAGAGGTCTCGCCTGCCGCGCGGAGTCGTCTCGTTTCGGCCAAACAACAACCCAAGATACCGTATGAATTCATCCTCTACATTGTTGGCAGCGAGTGGCAGCTCGCACAGCCGATGCCGCCTTCAGCGCCTCGCGGCGCTGGCCTTGGCAGCGGTCACCTTCAGCCAGGCAGCCTATTCTCAAACCCTCCTCTACAAAGAAGACTTCAACACAAATGGCGAAGGCTCCCGGTACTCCACCGAAGGCGGCGGTGTCGTGCCGGGATTGGAAACGACGGGGCCTGCCTACTGGGCTCGAAATGTCGATGTGCTCGCCATTGGCAAAGTGGTCGGAGTGCCCGCTCCCGCGCCGGCCAAGCGCGCCATTCTGGTTTATCACCACAACCTGCCTTCAACGACGCTCACGCCCGAAGCCTTGAAGCTGATCGACGCGACGATCAAATGGTTGACCGACGGGAAGGCCAAGCTGAAGATTTTATTCAGCGCGGCGGCCAATGTTGGCGAGGGGGATCAATTCCTGGTCCAACGGTTGACCGAGCAGGGCCACACGGTCGTGGATGATGAGGCGGGAACACAACAAAACCCCGACGGTCTTCCGGATCCAAAAACCATCGACCTCGTGATCAATGGCAGCAGCGCCGGCGAACCGCAGCGGTTGATCCGTTACGCGGTGCCGATCTTGTCCTACAGGGCCTCCATTAGTGGCGACATGCTGTTGGCGACGCGTGGGGAGACCGGCTTGAACTTCGATCCCGGAGAGGTTTCAATCACGGCGCCGAATCATCCCATTGCTGCGGGCCTTCCCACCAAGTTCACCTATGTCACCGAAACCCAGACCTTGGACACGGTTGGGCTGGGTCTTCCTGCTGCCGCAACGACCATCGCCACGTACAAGTACACGAATGACCAGGGCGTCACTTCGACGCGTCCGTTGCTCGTGGTCTTCGACAAGGATGCGCAGCTTTTGGGTGGCCTCATCACCGGATTTGACGGCGCCTTTTGGACAGGCGCGGACTTGAATGAGCCCACCCTCTCCAATGGCACGTTCGGCACGCCATCCGAACCACGCACTCTTACGTTGAAACCCATCAACGTGGCGGGCAAGCCGAACGTCAAGTTGACCCTCGCCATGGCGGGGACCGACGTGGACTTCGATTTCGGAGCGGACGACTTTTTCCGCATCATGATCGACACGGATGGCAATGGGCCGAGCGAATTCACAGCGCTCGCAACCTTTGCTTCGCCCTCGGGCAGCGACAAATTCTATACCGATGGAAAAACTCGCTTGGGCATCGTAGCCAAGGACGTCACCTACGATATCCCAGCCTCCGCCACGGAACTCGTGATCCGTTTCGAATCCAATTCCACGTTCTGGAACGAAATCGTAGCCATCGACGACATCCGGGTCACTTCCGGCGAAATCGTGACCAAGCCGCTTAAGCTCGCCTTCAGCAGGACAGGAGCAGACATAACGCTGACTTGGGAAGGGGCCGCCACACTCGAGACCAGCGGAACTGTCAACACTGGCTGGACTGCCGTTGCGGGAGCTGCGAGCGGATACAAGGTGCAGACCACAGGCGCCGCGGCGTTCTACCGCTTGAGAGCAAGGTAATCAGTCGGTCTTGACCCCGGCATGGCTCCCGAACTCGGTAGCGCGGATTTCCTATCGATCACCATCGGAAGGAATCATCGCGGAAAGCGACGGTGTTTGGAGCGCGGACAGCTTGTCCGCGCGTTTGTCGCAATACGATGAGACTCGCGGGCGAGCCGCCCGCGCTCCATTAGTTGCAGCGACTCCGCGCCGGCTTTCGTCTTTCGCGTTTTCTCCCTTCCGTCTGGCGAGTCGCCGGACGGCACAGGCTGGTAGCCTGCGCTACCCAGCAACGGTTTTTAAAACATGCTCCCAACCTCAGCGCGCAGCATCCGCTGAGCCGGTTGTGCCCGCTGGCGCGGTCGCGCCTGGGTCGCCTTTGGTGGCAGAAACATGGATGAACTGGCTTCCATTGGTGGCGACCAGAGGATTTGCGACACCGGGAACGCGAGGGAATCGCACGTTGTCGAAGCGAACTTGGCGGACGGCGTCAGCAAGTACCACCGGACGAAAATCGTCCTGCACCAGACTGAGACGCACATCTTCCAGCGTGAGCCGCTCGACATTGCGCGCGTAGATTCCCCAAGCCGGAAGCGGCCTGGCATCGACGCCCGGCCCCTTGACCGGCTGTTTCGCCTGCGCCGCCGTGCCGCCGCCGGTGAACTCAATCTGAGCGTTTCGAATCACGACGCTGGTCACGGGCGTCTCCGCCCAGCTTTCTACCGAGAGCGCGGAACGATAGACGCCGGTGGCGTTGAGCCCTGTCACCGTGACACGGCCGGCGGTGTTGCCCGGTTTGATCCAGAGGGTGACCGGTGAGGCGACGTGCTGCAGGGTGTTGTTCGAGAGCAACACATCGTCCAGCGGGCCGCGGGTGGCATCCCAAGCGCCGGGTTGCAGGATGATGCCGGAAAGCATGTTCGTGCGTTGGCGCTCCCGCGACGTCAGATGAGGACGCAGACCCGGCCCGTAAAACAGGTTGTTGTGGACGATCAGGCGCGTCGCGGGACCAATGAGACGGATTCCGTTACACGACGAATTGATCGTGCAGCCCGTGATGAGCGTGTTGTCCCAGTAACGACCGGCGATGGCGTCGTCGCCGGTCTGGAACTGGCAGCCGACGATATTGACATTGCGGCACCAGCGATCCGGAGCGCCTCGCCAGTGAATGCCATCCCAACCGCCAATGATCTTGAGATTCCGGAAGTCCACGTTGTCGCTGAGTTGGAAAAACACGGCGTAATTGGCCGAGTCCACGATGGTGAGGTCGCGCAGGGTGAAGCGGCGGCAGTTCACGAAGACAATGGTGTGCGGCCCGCGCATGCGTTCTTCGCCGGTGGGGTCGAACACCCGGTTCCCATCAATCACCCCCGGCCCGGTGATGGTCACGTCTTCGACATTCTCGCCCAGGATCAAACCACGATGCCATTTGCCCCATTTCGCTTCCGGCAGGAAATCCGGAACGGCCGGATGACGGTAGTGGTTCAAGTTTGTCGTGCCGACCAACGTGGCGCCGGCCTCGATCGACAAGGTCACGCGGCTGCGCAGGTGAATCGTGCCTGACAAATAGCGCCCCGGCGGAAACCGCACTTGGCTGCCACTGGCCGTCGCCGCCGCATCAAGGGCAGTTTGAATGGCGGGAGAGTCGAGCGTTAGGCCGTCACCCGTCGCGCCATGGCCGCGGATGTCGAAGGCCTTGGGCGAGCTGTCGCTTTTCGAGGCTCGGAGCTCTGATTGGGCGTGTAGGACCGAGGCGGTTGAAAGAATGGTCCAGAAGCGGAGGAGAATTTGGGAAATCATGGCGTGTATCTAATTGACGTATGGGGCGGTATGGACCCGGAACCATTCATGATCCGGCGCCTCGGTCCGAGGCAGCCAGGAAATGCTGTTGGCGATCACCGCATTTCCACTGCGTTGGACTTTTTCCACGCCCGGACTGCGCCAGCGCCGGATTTCCGCGTGTCCGTCCACGAAGCTGAACCCGGCCGATTTCCCGTGCCGGCCCGACGGCGCGTCGAGCCAGGGATTCTTGTTGTACTTGCGCAGGTCGTCGAAAGCGAAGAAGTGCGAGTCGTTGATGCTGTTTTCGTGTTCGTCAATCAGATTGAAAATTGCGGACGGGCCGGGATCGCTGATCGCACTGAGCTTGGGCATCGTTCGGTAGGCTGTCCGGTGGTTTTGGACCCAGGATGTTTCGGTGTCGCCGATGAACGCGTTCATCGCGTAGCTCCGATTCCGAAGCACGATCTTGCTCTGATACTGCAAGCCTGCCACATCCGCGGGGCAGTGGAAGATCGCCTTGGAGGTGAGGTAGCGCCAGGTGGGGCTGTTGGTGATGAATCGGTCATTTGTCGCGTCGGCCGCATTGACCATGCTGCCCTCGCACCAGGCCGGCGCCGTTCGGGTGGCCGTTGGACCCAGGGTCCGGTCGTCGTGGTCCTGAGCGTAGAGATACCAGGCCAAGCCTAACTGTTTGACGTTGCTCAGGCATTGGATGCTTTGAGCTTTCAATTTGGCCTTTCCCAAGGCGGGCAAAAGCATTCCGGCCAAGATGGCAATGATTGCGATCACGACCAAGAGCTCAATGAGCGTAAATGCGCTCCGTGCCCGCCGGGCAGCCTTGCAGACCGGCAGGACCGTGAACGGCAAAGGTCGATCCAAGATTCGGGAGGAGTGGTTTGTCTTCATGATGGTCATTGCGCAAAGCAGGGTTTCAGAAACTTTAGGCTTTGACCAGCCCAAGCGCGCTCCTTCGTGTTCGTAACGCGGACACTCCTGTCCGCGAAGGCCGTGAGATGGAACGGACAGGAGTGTCCGCATTACGGCCCAATCGCGAGGGATTCACTTCTGTCCGAAGCCACTCGGCACGAGTTCCCGGTGCGGTTCGTGGTCATTGTTCCACCGGGACAAAGCCTCATCGCTTTCGTCGAAAAACAGCGCCTGAAGTTTCAGGCTTGCCACGCGACCGTCGCAAAAAGCTACGTTGGCGATTCCGCCGTGGCGCTTGCTGCGCTCGCGGACGGAGTTTTCGCACTCGGCCGCGCTGACTTGGAATACTGGCCGGACGAGGGGCAGGCTTCGGAGAAGCATTCCTCCGCCTTCGATCATCAGGTTTCCTCGGCTGGCAGAATTGGTCACGCGGACTCCGCGCTCGATGACTTTGAAACTGGTCATGCTGTCGCCCAGCGCGATCCTGTCGGCGGGCGCTTTGACCGCGGCCTCGGCAATTAGATTGGTGCGGAATGATTGAGAACTCTCCGTTCCGAAACGGTTTTCGATGGTCATGGGTTCGAGCCAGCCAGCGAGGCCTTGGCCTATCTCGGGCGAATATCCCAATCCCACCGCGCAGTAACCGTAAAGCGCAGTCGCCCCCGTTTGAACGGCCGAGGAAGGACACTTGAAAACCCCTGTCGGATTCGTCCGCCCGTGTCTGTCGGCCTCAACCCCCTGCCGCAGGTAAGCGTCGAGGGATTTCAACGTGTAATCGGGCAATGAGCCAACGAACGGTGGATAGACCTGATGATCGTCCACATAAAGCCGGAGTCCAATGGCCAATTGCCGCAAATTGCTCCTGCATTTCATTGAGAAAGCCGACTGCTTGGCCTGCGACAAAGCGGGCAGCAACAGGCTCCCCAAGGTGGTGATAACTGCGATCACGACGAGCAACTCGAAGAGCGTAAAGGCAACCGGTCGAGTCCAGTGCCGGCCTTCCCGGCAACACAAAGCGGAGATCGTCAATGTCACGACAACTGACATACGAAGGGAGCCCGACGCCAACATGGGGTGAACCCCTCCCATCGCGCAGTCTTGGGGCCTGGCTAGCGTGGGGAGAGGAGGGTTTCTGGGGATTGTTGAGCCGAATTCCGGGGATCTGGCGTTCGAGACCAGGGCTCAGCCTTGAAATAGCACTTGAGCCGCAAAAGAACGCTTCGATCGCAAAACGAGAGGCGGTTTCACCAACCTGTTCTTCTACCAAGTGGGTGAATTCGATTCGTCCATCTCCCCGCTTCTCTTTGAGTTCTTTGCTCGCCGCCCATAAGGCCAATGGAACCGTTGTCAGCAGCCGCAGATAATCCCATAGCTGGCGAATCTCCGCTCCGGTCCCCGTTTGGCGGGACGCCACGGCACCAGCAATTCTCGTTTGGGCAACGGGCGCGGGTGGTGGCCGTAAGGCGGACGCTCCTGTCCGCACATTTTCGGTGTTTTTGCGGACAGGAGCGTTCGCGATACAGCCAAAACGAGAACTGCAGCAGAGAAACTGCGTGCCTGAAATCTTCGAGTGCGCTAAGTCATGGATGTGAGCCAATCGCGTCAATTGCACAACCTCGCGCTGGTCGGTTTCATGGGCACTGGGAAAACGTCCGTGGGCCAGTTCCTCGCGCGGATGCTGCACTTCCGGCTGGTCGATACGGACGACTTGATCGAGCGGCGCGCCGGCAAGCCGATCAGCGCGATCTTCGCCGAGGGAGGCGAAACTCGGTTCCGGGAGCTTGAATGCGCCGTCGTAGGCGAGTTGTCGCGATACCGCCGAACCGTCATCGCCACGGGCGGAGGGTTGGTGACCAATCCCGCCAACATGGCCAGCCTGAAAACCCATGCCTTGGTGGTCTGTCTTTGGGCTTCCCCAGAAATGATTTGGCGCCGCGTCCGCCATCAGTCGCATCGCCCGCTGCTGAACACGCCCGATCCGCTCGCGACGATCCGAAATCTGCTCTCGGAACGCGAGCGCTTCTATCGCGAAGCCGATGTATTGATCGGGACCGACGTGCGCTCCGTCAAAGCCGTGGCGCTCCAGGTGGCGCATCAATTCCGGATGGCCCAAGCCAACCACGCGATCCGTGAAGAGTGACATCCAACGCCGAGCGCTGGAGCTGGGCTTTGATGCGTGCCGATTCACGACCGCAGAGGCTCCGGCGAATTCTCAACCATTTCGCAGATGGCTGGAGGCTGGATTCCACGGCGAGATGGCTTACCTGGAATGCAACGCCGACAAGCGTGTGAACCCGCAGGCCGTCTTGCCAAAGGCGAAGACCATCATCACCTTGACCGTCAGTTACGCAGGAATCGAGTATATCAAGAACCTACCTGAAGACGTGGGACAGGCTTCCAGCCTGCCGATTCACGGGGCATCCTCGCCCTGCGGATCGGACAGCGGGATGCCGCCCGAACTGTCAGACAAGATGTCTGCCCTACGTTCACCGTCAGGCTCCAACGTATCTTCCGCCGATGAGAGGGACGCCGCGGAAAGCGTCCCTACCGGCATCGTCGCCCGCTACGCTCGCTTTGAAGATTACCATCAAATACTTGGCGATCCTCTCAAGAGCCTGGCGAGTTTCGTCAACGAACTGGGTGGCGAGGGCACACGCTCGCTCTGGTATGTGGACACCGGGCCGTTGCTCGAACGCGACTTGGCCCAAAGAGCCGGGCTGGGTTTCGTGGGCAAGCATACAAACCTGATCAGCCGCCGGTTGGGCAATTGGATTTTCCTGGCCGAGATTCTCACGACGTTGCCGTTGGAACCCGATCCGCCGGAACGAAACCTCTGTGGCACTTGCACCCGATGCCTCAGCGCCTGCCCCACTCGGGCCATCGTCGCCCCGTTCGAGCTAGACGCCCGGCGGTGCATCTCCTATCTCACCATCGAACTCAAAGGTGCCATTCCAGTGGAACTTCGACCGGCCGTCGGGGCACGCATTTTCGGCTGCGACGATTGCCTGGCCGTCTGTCCGTGGAATCGATTCGCTCGCGAGGGAAGGTTGATGCGGGAGCGCGCGCGGTCCGACTTAGCGGCGCCGGACCTGGTGGAATTGCTTTCGCTTGATGAAGCCGCTTTCAACCGCCGTTTTGCCGGCACTCCCATCCGGCGCGCGAAACGCCGCGGATTCTTGCGGAACGTGTGCGTCGCTCTGGGCAATGTCGGCGATCAACGCTCCCTGCCCGCTTTGGCGCGAGCGGCGCAAGATGCGGAGCCGCTGGTCGCGGAACACGCCCGTTGGGCGATCCAACAAATCGAAGCTCGGGCTAAAACCTCGGCATGACCCCGCCCATCCGCCGCATCATCTTCTGCAGCTTGCCCATCTTTCGCATCATCTGCTGCATTTGGTTGAAGCGGTTGAGCAGATTGTTCAGTTCGGCGACCGAGACACCGCTGCCCTTGGCGATGCGCTGTCTCCGCTTCGCATTCAGAATCTGCGGGTGCCGCCTCTCCTGCGGCGTCATGGCGCAGATCATCCCCTCCATGCGGCGAAATTCCTTTTCGCTTTTATTGAGGTCGGTGTTCTGAAGCATCTCCGACCCGCCCGGCAGCATGCCGACAATGCTCTCCAGCGAGCCGAGTTTTTTCATCTGGCGCAACTGCTCCAGAAAGTCCTCGAGCGTGAATTGGCCTTTGCGCATTTTTTCTTCCATGCGCTTGGCCTCATCCAGATCGACCGCTTCGGCGGCGCGTTCGACCAGGCTGACGACATCGCCCATCCCCAAAATCCGCGAGGCCATGCGTTCCGGGTGGAACGGCTCGATATCTTCGGGCTTTTCGCCGACCCCGACGAATTTGATCGGTTTGCCGGTTACGGCTTTCAGGCTCAGGGCGGCGCCGCCGCGGGCGTCGCCGTCGAGCCGAGTGAGCACCACGCCTGTAATCTGGAGGGCCTGGTCGAAGTGCGTGGCGACGTTCACCGCCTCCTGTCCCGTCGCGGCATCGAGCACCAACAGCATCTCCTCGGGTCGGACCAAGTCGCGCAGTCGAACCAGTTCCTGCACCAACGGCTGGTCGATCTGCAATCGGCCGGCGGTGTCGAAGATCAGCACGTTTCGGTGCTCGGCGGTGGCGAATTCAACCGCTTCCCGAGCGATGCGCAGAACGTCCTTTTCTCCTTTGCGGACGAAGACCGGCAACTCGAGCTGGCGTCCCAACGTTTCCAACTGATCCATCGCCGCGGGGCGGTACACATCGCACGCGACCAGGAGCGGGCTCCGGCCTTGCTTGTGGAGCAGGCGCGCCAGTTTCCCGGCGGAGGTGGTCTTGCCGGAACCGTGGAGGCCGACCAGCATGAGGCAACTCGGATGGCCGCGCAGCTCCAAACCCGCGTTGGCGGAACCCAGCAGGTTCACCAGTTCGTCATGGATGATCTTGATGATCTGCTGCCCCGGCTGGATGCTCTGAATGACCTTTTGGCCGATGGCCTGCTCTTTGACCTTTTCGATGAACTCCCGGGCGACTTTGAAATTCACATCCGCATCCAGCAGCGCCAACCGAACCTCGCGGATCGAATCGCTGACATTGGCGTCGGAAATCTTGCCGAGGCCGCGCAGGTTCTTGAAGACGTTCTGGAGTTTGTTGCTTAACGTTTCGAACATAGGCCGGAAGTTAGAGCAGGCACTCCAGATTGACAAGGGGCGGTGTTTGGCGTAATCGTTGCGGCCTTGCCGCCCGAGTTCCCGTGGTAGGATACCCAAGTGGCCAACGGGGGCAGACTGTAAATCTGCTGGCTTACGCCTACGCTGGTTCGAATCCAGCTCCTACCACCACCCCAAAACTCCTCTCCGAAAATCAAATGAGGCAACCAATAGCACGGCAGATGCCGTCTATTTTACCGATGATTCCAGAGCAGCTTCACGTTACCTCGCGGCCCGCGGACGGCGGGACAGCTTTCACTTATCATTCCAAACGCCCCAACACACGGGCCACCCACATCCAGTGTTCGTCCTCGCCAACCTGGGGCCGTCCGGCGCTGATCACCACCGGTTCCCTGCGAAGCGAGTGAGGGACGCGACTGCGTCTGTCGCTGTCGAGCGCTAGGATGAATCCGCCCGACTGGTTGTCAATCCGAACCTCCTAAGATTGGGCTCGTGTTCCTTCGGGCTTTTTGGGACCTTTTGTGGCCAGTTGGGCATTCCGAGTCCTCTTTCCCCTGGAACTGTCGTCGGTCAGGGTGGATACGCCAGCGGCAATCATGGGTCTTGAACCTCTCACGCCAACCATAGCAGCAGGATTGCCGCCGAAATAGCGATGGGCGCTTGGTTGGGTGAGGCTTCCCAAGCCCGCCACGAGTCAGTTTCCCACGAAGGGACGTTCGCTTCGCGAAGTGTGGTCTCGGCTACGAACGCTCCCGGATTGGAGAAAAGCTCGCCTACCTCTGACTGACCATCCAAACGCCTTGCCCCCCTCGTGGCGCTGTCCCGGTTAACCAAGGAAAGACTTGGGCGGCTTTTTCACTCTATTCTTTCCAGTGCAATTCGGTTATGGATGCGACCCGCCAAGCTATGTGAATACAAACCTAGGGATGGAAAGCGCGTCGTCAATCCGTGAGTTCCGGGCTGGTAGGGCGTTCCACCTTTTTTCAGACCGACTCTCAGCGTCTTTGCGGCGGCGTTTTCGTCTCCAGTACCCGCTCCAACAATTCGTTCAATCGGTTCAACATGGTCCTTGGATCGTCGAGCAACCCCGCCGCCGCTTTCGCGTTATCGAGTACTTGTTCCGCTACCTGAGCGGCCAGAGCCCCGTCGTTTTGCCGCATCTTTTCCAAACCCCTCATGATCCGATGACGCGGGTTGATCTCCAAATCCTCTTTGGCCGAAGCTTTCGAATCGCAGCAGGTTTCCCAACGCTTCACGATGCGAGGCATCGGTCACGACGCCCTCTTTCAGGAAGCGCGCGTATTCTTGATGAAATTCGCTGTATTCCTCGTCTTTGATCTCGCTCCGGTTCCTGGCCCAGATGGCGCAGACCGTATTGACCGTCTTTCCGTTCAGTTCTGCTGGTCTTCGACCCGGCAAGAGTGACCGATTACGCGATCCCGCAAATTTGACTTGCAATCTTCAGCGCGGCTTCCAACGTTAAGCGGCGCCAGGAACGCGACCCATTGAACAAAGTGGGCGAGAAGATTGATCGTCAAGGAGACCAAGGAGGAGATATGCCCGATCGCAAATCGAATGACCGCCCACGCGGACGGAACCGGAAACGGAAAAGTCTATCCCTGCGGAGCGTCACGTCCAAACGGCCCAGCCGCCTCTTGCTGGTCAATGACCACACCATCAGTCTGGCGGCGCTCCGGCTTTACCTGCAGAGATGGACCCGTTGCCGGGTCATCACACTGCGGCTCGATCGCATCGAGGCCATCCGCAAGGCCAAAGTTGCGGGTCCGGACGTGGTCTTGCTGGATATGCGGATGCTCCGATTCGACGGAGCCAGCGTGACAAAACTTTTGCTCGATTCAGCGCCGGATTCCAAGGTCATCGCGTTTAACGGGGCGGAGGATCACCGAACCCTTTTGGCGATGCTCCGCGCCGGGGCGCGCGGCTATGTTACTCATGCCTGTTCGTCCCTGGAGCTCTTGCGCGCGGTGGATACGGTCCGGCGGGGAGAGTTTTTCTTCAGCCCCTCTGTATTGCGGATGATCGCTCACGACTTTACACTCGGCAAATCCGAGGTGGGCCGTGAGGATGAGCGCGAACTGACCGAGCGGGAACGAAAGATACTCGCGTTCATTGCCGACGGTCTTTGCAACAAAGAGATGGCGAGCGCCCTCGGTCTGAGCGTTCGAACCGTTGAGAAATACCGCGAATCCCTCATGGCAAAACTGCAAATCAAAACCGTTTCGGGACTGACGAAATTTGCCATCCGCAACGGCATCGCCACGCTGGATTGACGACCCTTTTTCCGCGCCCACCGGAGCGCCGGTCTCCGATCTGGCGCGAAGCCGAGGCAGAAGAGCACGGCGCCAGATCCGCGGTTCGGCGCCCCTTCATGATCATGGAGAGCCTCCAAGCCCAAAGGGCGCGCGATGGGACCTTGCACCGCAGGAGCCGAGGTCAGGGGACTCGCGACTCCTGATTCCACCGGCAAGATGTCGAGGCCTATGGAATCTGACTGGCCTCCGTTCCCCTCACCCTGGCCCTCTCCCCAGGGAGCGGGAATCACCGGCACCGCCGTGGGCTAATCCGGGACGTCTGAACATTTTCGCGCACGGCGAATGTTTCTCCCTCTCCCCTGGGGAGAGGGCCGGGGTGAGGGGGAAGGACCCGTTCGACGGCACAAGCAGGGTCAGTGTGATCCTGCGAGATCAGGAGCTCGGAGGCTCTTGCTTCCGGGCAAGGGAAAGTGAACCTGCTCACCACGGCTCCTCCCTGGAGGTTCATGAAACGAAGTCCCAAGCTCGGTTCAAGTGATCGAGCTGGCCTTCTTGAGAATGACGATATCCTGGAGGCAAGGCTTCCGGCCGCCGGTGGCGGACCCTTCGATCTGCTTCAAAATGCTGAATCTGGGAGTGAGGAGCCGCTCCAGGGCGGCTTGAGTGACCCCGATCGCCATCTCAGGGCAGGCCGGATTGCTGGTGAACCAACCTGGCGTCAGTGGATGCGTGAAGTTGAACACAGGATTGGTGTTCACGTAATCGCGCACGACCAGGAAGCTGATGATGGCCAATCCGTCGCTGCCAAGAACTTTGAGGATCTTTTCCAAGTAGCGGAGGGCATCCTTCTCCTGGAGATGAGTGAACACCGACATGGCGATGACCAAATCCTGCGTGCCGTTGTTGACGGGCCAATCGATTTCAGCTTGGCCTTTCCGGCGCGGGTCCGATTGAGGATAGTACGGATTCTTGTCGCTGGTCAGATAGAAGGAGCAGTTTTTCAGGTTCTTGAAGGTCTGGTGGCAGGCGTCGATGGAAACGGCATCGACATCCACTCCCAGATAGTTCCCGCCGTTCCGCACAAAATAGTGGCAGACGGGCGCAAGGTTTCCCATGCCGCATCCAAAATCGAAGATGCGCGGCGTTGGCTTATCCAAATAAAGATTCAGAAGCGCCGCAAAAAATCCCTGGTTGTGCAGCCAGTTCGCATAGCTGTTGTAAGTCGCAGGAGTGAAAATGGCGTCGGGCACGTTCTCGATCCAAAATTGCACCTCTTTCCACGAAGCGAGGTGATCCAACTTCCGCCAGAGACGCGACAAAGGATGGTACAGTTTGTAGAAACCAGACTTGAGAATTCGTCTCGTGATGGACGGTTGAGGGATCATGTCGGGTGCAAAATGTGGGCCCAAGGTAGGTGACTCGAACTTGGATTCAAGGCGGAAATGGTGGCGCGGAGGCAGCAGCACTTCCGGTCATCGGTCATTCTGGCGCGGGCATGGATCGTGATTGTCGTAGCGCAGATTTTCAATTCGTTTTTTCCGCTTTTCTAGGCCGTTCATGCGGTTTCATAAACACTCACCAAAGTATTGATTCTATTGGTCAGAATTGAGTTTTGTCCCGTCTTTATTGGCGTTTCCAGACAACCTTCGAAAGTGGCACAATTGGTGGCACAGGCAACCCTTCCCTCAGAACGAGAGCGCCTCTTCAACTGTTCGTTGCGCTGTTTCTTCATTCCGCGAATTGCTCCCCAGCTATCATTTCGATTCGCCGGAATATGCTTTCCGATCTGTTCGAGATTGTCGAGACCTCTCACGCAATTGATTGGGCCAGACACAGCCCAGAGCCTCGATTTGTTCAACCGAAAGGCCGAGCCTTTTCAGGTTGTCCCGCCGTTCTGGACTGTCAGATTGATCCCTTCTGAGATCAAGACCAGGCCACGCGGCTCGGATCACATTCATGAACCACCGATAATTTCCGACTCTCTCGGCCCAAGGCGAAGCCGGGCCAGCGGTGAAGGTCTTCCCCAAGGCGCTGATAGCGCCTCGTTGTTTCTTACCCCGGATTCCTCTCCACCGGGAGATGAACGGACCCGCTGTGTCAGAGTCGGATTTGGGGAAACGACCGCGCTTTCTTTCTTCTGTTCATTGCCCCCAAGCCCCCTTGGGAAGATCACCCGCGTTTTCTGTCGGGTCCTTCCGAACAACTGACTGATGCAAGCAGAATTATCCGATAGCCAGGACACCTTCTTTTGACACCTTCTCTGGCTCAACTTACGGCAAGACTGCTCGGTAATACCGGCGACTCTCACTCGTCGCTGCTGAATCGATGAATTGGACCGTGCTATTCGTGTTCACCAATATTGCCAAGTGCGACCAGTCCACGAGGTTGGTGGAAGCCTGCACCAAATAATTGTAGCCTCTTGCGCTGGTGAGCGTGAGTATCGGGCTTGAATTTGTCACTGCGCGAGTGATGTTCAGCGTGATTGGATTCGTGAGTCCCACGTAGCCGAAGGCCACATTGGTCACCGAAACGCTCGAAGTGATGTTCGTAAATGTATCCAGTCGAAAACCCAGCACGTAATCGCCGTTGGAGAACGTACCGGGCAAAGCCAGCGTGTAACTATGTCGGCCCGGTAAAAGCGAGGCTTCATCCACGGAGCCAAGTCGGTTCGTGTTCCAATACACGGACAACATTCCCGCTGCACTTGCCGCGCTGGTGAATTGCGCGTCGAACGTCACGAAGCTGATAACGTTGGTCACAGTCATGCCGAGCGAAAGCCAAACGGGTGCGCCAACGGCGCTCTTTCCGAGCGATTGCAGACCGATCGCTGCTCCGGTAAACAAATTGAAATGATCGTCAAATAGTTGGATCATCCCTGTCTCGCTTTTCGCATTCGGAAGTAGGCTGATAGTCAATTTCGCATCTGTCCTAACTGGCAGAACCGTCTGCCCAACGCTCTGGGTACCGCCGAGAATAACAGGTTGATTTTCTTTGGGATAGTTCCCACGATTATTCCAACCACCACCTTCCTTGCTTAACGGGAAGCCATACGCTTGCGAATCGTTCAAACTGCTGGGCGGAATTGTTGCTTGATAGAAATTATGCGGCCAGGGGTGTGAAGAAGATGCTCTCACTCCACACGGAAATTGCCCCGTAATTTGAAGCCCGCCGGAACCAGCCAGATCTGAACCTGCGCAATAGACTTTGGTTACTTTTTTGTCAGTGTCAGGAGCAAGCCACGTGACATTGACGTTGTGAGACCAAGGGAATGCCCCTCCGGTTAGCTGTGCTTCTAGAAGACGATCTGAAATGTCATCTGAAAAGTAACTGTCTGACCAATCGGAACCCTTTCCGTAGCGCGAACGCCATGCTTCATCTAAGCCGACGTACGCATCCAAGAAGGTCGTGTGAACTACAGTGGGCACTCCGCTCGACTTGATGACCTCGGCCGCGGCTTGGATCAGACCGGCTCCGGCGCTATGAGCAATCAGATGGACGTGCGACCATCCTTGATTGACGATATCCTTGCCTAGCTTGCCGCCTTCATTGGCCGCATTTCTCAATGCGTCATCAGGAAAGGGAGTGGAGGCTCCTTCTTTCCATTTGTATGCGAACAATTGCCAGTTGTTGAGGCCCTTGGTCACCAAGCTTTGATCAATGTCCTTCACCATGTCATCAACCCACTCCACTTTCACCAACTGGTCGATCAATTTGCTTTGTTCATCCAAAAATGAAAAACCAGGTCCGACCACTTGAGACGCCGCGACACCTTTTGGCTGCCAGCCATGCGTCACAACAATCAGACTGTCTTTATCCTGTTCCTTGGGAGGCAGTGAAGAATAGGATGACCGCACAGGCGGCGAAACATTGCCCGGCCCTGAATTGCGGAAAAGTGTGTCAAACGAACCATTGACCGTGAAGGTCACACCGGGCGTCAGGTCGTTCGGAGTGTCGCTCTGGTTGAGTTGTTTGAGATTATCGAGGATGACGTAAGCCGTGTAGATGCCGCCCGGAATCGCACTCGAAAGTGGGACAACGCTGCTCTGATTGACTGATTCTCCAGCTTTGATCGCTGGTGCCGGGAAAGTGGGCGCAGTCACTTCCGTCTTGGAACTGTTCTTAATCTGAATTTTGGTTTGAGAACCACCTGCGTCGCCTAGGCCAAGGTTCATGATGGCGTAAACCACAGTGACCGAGTTACCCGCTGTCACTGGATCAGGTCTGACCGTTGGCATGCCTTTTACGACAATATTTGGCTTTGGTGGCGGAGCGGAGTCAGCCAAAGGAACTCCTTTGCGAATCGTGTAATTGTACGTGTCCGCCACATAGACGTTGCCCGCGCTGTCCACTGC
>JACQWK010000458.1 GCA_016209525.1 Verrucomicrobiota bacterium | reverse complement strand
GAAGGGAGCTACTTCTAAAGGTCCTGCGTCAAGCCGGAATCAGCCTGGAGGAATGGGAGAGACTCTGAAGGTTCGGCCGACCAGATTGTGTGCAACCCCGGCCAGGACTCGAACACCACGCACACCATGCTGTTGAGCAGGGCGATCCTCGATTTCTCAATCGCGGTTAGCGGCCCTTGCAGCTTTGCGCATGTCCAATACCCAGCGGCGATGCCGGGAATGTCCATCTGTTCACCGCGTAGAAGTTCAGTTCATGCACCGGATGATTTCCGCCAAACTCCGGCTAAATACGCAGGTCTCATTGGAGGAGGCAACGAATCGTGGCGAAAATCACGAGAATCGGAGTTGCCGTATGCCCGTATATGTCACACCCCTGTGCTAGAGTTTTCCATCATGAGAATCGCAACACGACCGCAGTTGCAGCGTCTCGCTGTCATGGATCGCTGCATTCGATCCGGTGAATACCCGACCGCGCGCAAGATGGCTGCGGAACTTGGCGTTGCCCCGCGCACGATCCACCGCGACATTCGATTCCTGCGCGACGCGTGGAGCGCCCCCATCGTTTGGAGCGACGAACATCAGGGTTTCTTCTATTCGGAGTCGGACTATCAACTGCCGCTTCAGACGTTGACCGAGGGCGAACTGGTTGCCCTCTTTCTCGCCGAGCGCCTTTTGCAGCAGTACCGAGGCACGCCGTACGCCACTGCCATTGCGACAGCGTTTGCCAAGCTGACGAACGCTCTGCCGGAAAAGGTAACGCTCGACCTCAAGGACCTGGCCGAGACTTTGAGTGTCCGGCCCGCACCGGTTCCCAACACCGACATCAAAGTGTTTGCTCTACTTGCGCGGGCGGTCCGCGAGGGACTACGGCTGCGCATCGTGTACGAGGGAATGTATCGCGGTGAACATACCGAACGGGAGATCGATCCGTACCATCTGGCTGCCGCGAGCGGCGGGTTCTGCGTCTATGCGTACTGCCATCTGCGCGAGGACATCCGCACGTTTCGCCCAAGCCGGATCCGCAGGATAAAGGAGACTGGCGAACGATTCGAACGGCCCGCGGATTTCGACGTCACGAAGTACTTCGATGGCTCGTTCGGCATCGTGTACGGAGACAAACCACTGCCCGTTCGGCTGTTGCTGAGCGGTCTGGCATCTCGTTATGTGCTGGAACGGAAATGGCATCCGACCCAGAAGGAGCACAGGCGCCGTGACGGCAAAGTGGAGATCTCGTTTCGCCTGACACACTTGGCGGAAATCAAGCGATGGGCTCTGGCCTGGGGTAGCGAATGTGAGGCGCTGGCGCCGGCGGAACTACGCCGCGACTTGGCGGCTCAGATCGCAAGTCTCCAGGCGGTTTATTCCAAGAAGTTGAGCTACAGGGTTGTGACCGGCTGATTGAGTACAGAGACGATCTAAGCCAATAACAGGGATTGCGGAGCCTTTGTCGGTCGCGTTTCACAAAACTGCGAGGATTGTTTCGATCAGCGGCAAGGGAGGGTCAACCCATGAACGTTATCGAACTACATTTTCCCGTGCTCGGCGAGTCGCTGGCGGTGGATCACGGTTACGCGCTTTACGGCGCCATATCGCGCCTCGTTCCGTCGCTCCACGCTGACGATTCGCCGGTCAGCATCGGCCCGATTCGAGGCGACTACGCCGGCAACGGCAGGCTCAATCTGAACCGCCACTCGGTACTGCGGCTCCGGCTGCCCACGGACCTGGTTCCCCAACTGTTACTGCTGGCGGGAAAGCCGCTGGAACTCGACGGGCGCCGCGTGCGACTGGGCGTGCCGCAGATTCGCGCAATAATCCCGGCGGCGAATCTTTTTGCGCGTATCGTAACCATCAAGGTCAGCGGCATTGACAACCCTTCGCCCGAGCACTTTCTCGACGCCGTACGCCGGCGACTGCGAGAGTCAGAGATTGACGGCGAACCACATCTCCCGACGGTGGCGAGCGGCCCTCATACAGGCCAGCCACGCCGGCGAGTCTTGTCTCTCAAAGAGCGTCGCCTTATCGGTTTCGCGTTGACCGTCGCCGGGTTGTCGCCGGAAGCGTCATTCCGTTTGCAGAGGGACAGCCCTTTTAGCCGCCGCCGCATGGGCTGTGGCTTCTTCGTCCCGGTGGAAGAGGGGGATTCGTGAACCACAACTACTGGGCAAAGAAACCTTGGAAGCATGTGAACCCGCCCACGGTGCAAGAGCACTGTAGTCAAGTGTGCCAGACAGCCGAGGCGATCTATCGCGCCATCGGTTCGGAGTTAGCAGCAGCCATTGGTGCGGATGCCGCAACGCTTGCAGCGTTGGAACCATTGCTTCGAACTGCTGCCCTGCTTCACGACTTTGCCAAGGTAAATTCTTCGTTCCAAGCGATGTTGCGAGCGAGACCAGGCACTACTGTGCGGCAGCCTGTTCGGCACGAAATCCTGGCAGCATGGCTGCTAACTGACCCGGATTTCTTTGGGTGCTGGTTCGCCGAACTGCGCGAGGAGACCGATGTTTGGCCAATCATATGGGCAGTGGCCGGCCATCACCTGAAGATGGGTGATCCCTCGCGCGGAGCCATACTTTTTAATCTCGGCAGCGAAACAAAGACCGTTGAGATTCCATTGGCCACGGAGGAAGTTCGCGAACTTCTCCGACATACGGCTCGGTCACTTGGTGTCGCAACCGAGCTACCGAAGGTGGGCGATGGTCGTTTCGACACTGCAGACGAGGACGGAGACGGACTGGAACACCGGATCACCCGGTTTGCCGAGATGTCGTCTCGAGCATGGGCCCGTCTGCGACGAAAGCCCGAAGTTGTCCGCCGGACGGCCCTGTTGAAGGCTCTGCTGATAGCCGCGGACGTGGCCGGGTCCGCCTTGACCGCAGACGAGAAGCAACCAGAACAATGGGTAGCCGAGCATCTTGCGTCTCGCATATCTCCAGAGGCACTGCAATCAATCGTTGTGAAGGGGACCAAGGAAAAACGCCCGCACCCTTTCCAGGAAGCTGTCGGTTCGTCGGCGAAACGGGCCACTATCGTCATCGCGGGCTGCGGTAACGGCAAGACGACAGCCGCCTATCTCTGGGCACAACGTCACGCGAAAGGGCGAAAGTTGTGGTTCACCTACCCGACCACCGGTACCGCATCTGCTGGGTATCAGGGTTATGTGTATGACCACCCAGACCTGCTTTCGGCGCTCATCCACATGCGGGCACAAGTCGACTTACAGGCCATTCTGGGCAACGGCCAGAGCGACGAAGACGACGAATGGGTGCGGCTCGAATCGCTGCGGGCCTGGGGTTGTCAAGCGATCATCTCCACGGTGGACACTGCGCTTGGACTGCTTCAGAATCAGCGTCGGCCACTGTTCTCGTTCCCCGCTATCGCCGCCGGCGCTTTCGTATTTGACGAAGTTCACAGCTACGACGCCCGTTTGTTTGGGTCCTTGCTCCGGTTCCTCCGAACATTCCCTGGGCTGCCAGTTCTGCTGATGAGCGCGTCCATCCCGCCAAGGCGAATGGAGGCGCTTCGAGAAGTTCTTGGCGATCGTACTGGTGAAGTGATCCGTGGCGATCCGGCGATGGAAGGATACAGGCGCTATCGCCTTAAGCCTCGGGCATCCGCGGAAGCCTGTCGGCAAGAAGTGACGGCAGCGTTGGGGTTGGGAAAAAAGATCCTGTGGGTTTGCAACACCGTCGGGGATGCGATCAAGGAAGCCCAAGCTGCCCGCGATTGGGCCGGTATCGCATCTCAAAAGATCATCGTTTACCACGGCCGGTTTCGCTACCGCGACCGAGTCCAGCGGCAAAAACAGGTAATCGATGAATTTGCGTACCATACGCAAGTGCCCCTCCAAGGGCGGCGACTCAAGCCCGGACCAGTTCTCGTCATCACAACGCAAGTGTGCGAAATGTCTCTCGACATCAGCGCTGACCTGATGGTGACGGCAGAGTGTCCGTTGCCGTCATTGGTCCAGCGACTGGGACGGCTGAATCGCTACGCCACGGGAGACGATCCATGGCCGTGCCTGGTCTATCCATTCCAGGGCGATCCGTACAACGAGAAGCCCGAGCTGATTCAGACGCGCGGCGACTTTCGGGTGGGAATGGCAGCCGCTCGAGAAACTGTACGCCAACTAACAGGCCAACCGTGCAGCCAGCAGGATTTGTCAGAGCACTTGGACAAAATGACTGACGCGGAACAGTTCGAAGAATATTCGGCCTGGCTCGATGATGGCTGGATGACCGAACCGGCCCAATTGCGCGACACAGACAGCGGAATCACTCTGGTCCGAGAGGAGGACCTGGAAGAAATCAAGCGTGAACTTGGGCCAGAGCACGCGAAACCTTCGAAGTGGACGACGGCGAACCTAGTACCGTGGACCATCCCTATGTTGTACCGTCGAGCATTTCAGGCCGTCACGAGGGTCGGCGGTTTTCCTGTCGCTGCAAGAGGGACAGTCAGCTACAGCGAATCGGAGGGTGCGACATGGGCACGAAACGAACAGACGTGAAAGCCATCGAGGTTGAGCAATCGCTCACCTGGCGACTCTCGGACCAGGGCATGGACCTGCTGGAGCGTGCAGGGCTGGCGGGATTGTACATGGCCCTGCAGTCGGCTTCGAAAACCGGTAGCTTATCCCCGTTGAGTTGGCATGAGGACGACCTCAGGTCCGACTCCGTGACCGTCAGGTGGTCCGGCCCAGCAAAGCCGGGGTTCGTCAAGCTGATGGATTGGGCATGGCAGCTTTCAGAAGGGTTACTTTATCTGCCAGGTGTCCACGACGACCGTGATCGAGCCGCCTTGCAGTATCGCGTCCCTATGCATAGCGGGATCATGAGGACGTTCCTGCAACATCCGAACACACAACCGAAACTTGAGGCTGTCGACCGAGTGATCGAGGTTGAAGAAGACAAGACGATCGTGGTTAGGTTCGAGCCTCCGGCCGCGCGCGTGGACGATCCCAAACGTGGAAATAATCCGAAGACCAAGCGTCTCTATAAGAAGAAGATCGCCGCCGACTGCCTCAAACCCCATACGGACCTGGAAAAGAAAAAGTTCTTCGACCGTGCCGGGTGTTTCTCGACTAATGACGTGTCATTGTCCAATTGGGTGTACCCAGGGATCGCTGGACGGTACGGGGACGAGAAGTCGTGGGACGGACCAGCCACAATCGCCTTGTTGTTGATGCTGGCGCCGACTGTCTGCCTGTACCACCGGTTACAAGGCGAGGGCGGCAACTGGGTGTTTGTGGTCCCTGACGTCAGGGATGTTGAAGAGTTCGCCGCAACACGCCGTTTGATGAACTTGAACGCTGACTTTATCGATGTGGCCAGTCTTGGCGATGCCGGGTTGCAGTTTCTGGCAGAATATTCCACGCGAAGCCCGCGGAAAGTACTTGGGTCAGGATGCCGGGTCGTAGCAATGGGATACGTCGGGTACTACCAAGGTCAGAGCATCCGGAAATCGGTCCTTGATATTCCTCCTGATTTGCTTTCGGTCAGGCGTTATCGGATTTTGCACCGGGAATTGCCTAATACTTTTGTCCGGTTAAAGACCCAATCGTCCGCTGATGTTTCCGAAGCTCCCAAGACAAACGGCCAGAAGAAAAAAGCGGACAAGTCAGGGCAGTCCGCGGGCGACGGTGCCAAAGCAACCGGATTCATCAAACTTCCGTCGGGACGCGGTCGAATTGCCGACAACCTTGTGAGGGGCTGGCCGTGGTATGCCGATCTTGCGATTCCCACAGGTTGGGATCACGACGAGTTGGAGCGAGAGCGGAAGCGAAATAAGGAACTAAACGATCGCGATGGAAAGAACCGTCCGACATCTCATGAAACCATTCTCTTTGCCGCTTTGGGCTCTCAGAGGAGAAAGCTGATGAAACTTATTGCCGAAGATGACATGTGGGATACGGAAGCCGAAAGAGTCTTCGTGGAGGCGTTCTGGGAAGCACTAGACTCCCTCTACGCTCAGGAGGCGGCGGCTATCGAGCGCGGTGGTACTCGTACGATCGAGGACCGTTTTAAAGACTTGAACGACGACATCCGACGCCGTCTGACCCAAGCAAAAACCCGCGCGCTTTTGCGAACCGTCCTTGCCGATCTGTTCGCCAAAGCTGGCCGGCAGAAATCGATTCGGAATCACCCGGCCGCGATCTGGCGGCTGATCGATCATCCCGACCACTGGCGTAAAGGGCGCGATCTCGCCCTGCTCGCCTTAACAAGCCATCGGAAAAAAGAAGAACGAGAGGCTGCTGCTACCTCCACTGCCAAAGGAGCTTGACCCATGACTATGCATCTGTTCGGAACGATCCTTACTCCCCAAGCTGTCGCGCATAACAACCGCGGCGAGTCGGAAGGTGGCACTATCTCCACTCTCCAAAAGGTAATCCGCAACGGCGACATCTACTCCACCGTCAGTAGCGAGGCCATCCGATATGCCGTCCGTGAAGGCTGGCTGGATGACAAGGGCCTTACACTAAACCGCAAAGTGTCTCACAACGGCTCAGAGTGGACTGATAAGGAGTTCAAAAAGCCTCAAGACCACATCGACGACGACGTGCTTGGGTACATGCACGCCAAGCAGGAAACTGTGAGCAGGAGAGGCATCCTTGAGATTAGCCGTGCGGTAAGCACGACGCCTTGGCCCGGAACCATTTCCTCCCATTTTGCTTCACCGGGCTCAAACCCAGCCGTGTCCACCAACAATCCTATTCCCTACCAGTGCGAGATCCACGACACACGCTATCAGTACACCTTCGCCTTAACCCCCGATGCTCTCCTGAAAGACAAGAAGAAACGGACCGAAAAGGCTCTGGTCGCCATTCAGAATCTGCGCCGACCGGCCGGCAATCACGCACGGTTCCTTTTTGACTTTGCTCCCGAGGCTGTCGTTCTCCGCTGGACACCGGATCCTGCGCCACGGATGATGTTCTGCTTTGAGCAAAGCGAAGGCGGCCGGTTGTCGCTGGCTAGACTGGTTGCGCGTGTAAAGGGTGGGGACGTCGATCCCAAGGAATTGGCGGTCGGTACGGCGGAATCGGTTGATGGGGTCGAGGAACTTCGCAAGCTTGGGGTGGCGGTCCACGACGGAGTGAAGAAAGCTTTCGCCGACATCCTGGCGCGAGCGGGGAAGGACCTCAAAGACTGAAGGAGAGAGCTTTGCATGACTGACCCTACGCCGATCCGAGTGGAAGTGCCGGTGTGCGCCTTCCGCCCCTATACTTCGCGCGAATATCAGGACACGTATCCGGTGCCGCCGCCCACAAGCGTATACGGGATGCTTCTATCCCTGACTGGCGTTCCGCGGGAGCAGAAAGCGTTGCACCGCGGCGCGGAAATGGCACTGGCCGTAGCCGACGTGCCTCCCCGGTCATTGCAATCAAGAGTATTCCGCAAACTCCGGCGAGGGGGTGATCTCGAAGACACCCGACCAGACTATCAGGACTTGCTGATTGACCTTAAACTCTGGGTGTGGTTGCGGCGAGGTAGCGATCAAAGCAACCCACCTCTCTGCGACAGCGTTCCAGCAGCGTTACGCGACCCCCGCACCATCAAGACTCGCGAAGGGGGGTTATCGCTTGGTGAGAGCAGTTATCTCATAGATGTGATTTGCATCGATTTACGACCTCCTGATCGGTTGGTTTTCGTTAGACGCGACGACCGTGGGTTCTATTCGCTACCGGTTTGGGTAGATCACCTGATTCGAGCGAATTCGGTCCCACGGCGATTCCAGTTGTCGGACCCAATCCCGGTCGCTGAGGGCTTGGCGACAGCCTGGACGCGTATCGGAGGTTAATCGCATGCTTCCCCTGCCACTTGAGGACTCCCATGTCCCGCCGATCCGCGTGATGGCGTTGCACGCACTCGCGTATTGTCCGCGGCTGTTCTATCTCGAGGAGGTCGAAGAGATCCGCGTCGCCGATGCTCGGGTATATGCCGGCCGGGAGTTGCATGCGTCGCTAGCGGCCGACGAGGACGGTGAGGCGGTACAGGTCGAGTTGACCAGCGAGCAGCTCGGGTTAACAGGCAAGGTTGATTGCCTCCGTCGGCGTGACGGCGCCTATGTGCCGTACGAGCATAAGCGTGGCAAGCCGGCGCGGTCAGCCGGTGGCATGGCGGAGGCCTGGCCGTCGGACCGGGTGCAAATCGTCGCTTATGCTGTACTACTCGAAGAGGCGTTCGGTCAGGCCGTGCCTGAAGGCCGGATTCGATACCACGCGGCGAATGTTACCGTTCGTGTGCCAGTCGATGACACGGCACGGACGGAACTACGAGAGTCGATCGCCACGGCCCGGCAGTTGCGAGAGTCGATGGAACGGCCGCCAATTGCTTCCAACGAACGGTTGTGTGCCCGTTGCTCGCTGGCGCCGGTTTGTTTACCGGAGGAAGTGCGGCATGAGCGACAACCCGATCGTGAAGTCGTCCGCTTGTTTCCGCCCGATCGCGATGGAGTCACGCTGCACGTCGTCGCGCACGGTACCAACGTCGGCGTCAGCTCGGACAGTCTCGTGGTGCGGTCCCTGGAGGGTCCGGAAACCAAGCACGCGATTCGGTCTATCGAGAATGTGCTCTTGCACGGTTTCGCCCAGATCTCGACGCAGGCGATCCGCAAGTGCGTCGAATACGGCATCGGTGTACATTGGCTGAGTACGACGGGCTACCACGCGGCGAGTCTGGCGCCCACGGCCGGACAGGTTCAACGGCGGATACGTCAGTATCGCGCGCTGACCGACGAGGCTGAATGCTTGCGGCTCGCTCGGGCGCTGGCCCATGCCAAGGTTGAAGGTCAGCATCGATACCTGCTGCGGGCGACTCGCGGCGCCGGCCAGGACCGCGATAATCTCCAGACCGAACTTCGTGGAAT
>JACQWK010000465.1 GCA_016209525.1 Verrucomicrobiota bacterium | reverse complement strand
TCGCCCCATTGGGCGCCCACCAGAATTGTGTTGGCCATACGTTATCAAACAGCTCATTGGTTCGATGTCCGCCTCGCGCGCACGAAAAAGCCCCGAAATGTAAATTCGGGGCGGGAGCTCGGTATTTACAGGCAGACGTTAAGGAGGAGCTGGCCCTGTGTCAACGCCGGAATCATTTGAGCCGATGTTGGGCGCGGCGTTTTGCGTCCAGCAACCGGCTCGTCGTGCTCGCAGCTTCAGCGCTCTTTTCACTTTCGCTATCAGCGGCAGTGGCGGCGGTTTCCGGCGCGTCCTGAGATATCGGAACAACGGCCGGAGAAGGTATCACCGCGGGTTTCTCCGGACGGAATAAATCCGGGCTAGGTTCGACCGCCGGGCCGGTGTAGGCGGACCGGACTCGCTCACGCCGGGCCAGCAGCGCGGCCAGGGACTCGTCCGCCTTCGTCGTCCGCGGAATGGCTTTCCAGAAGAACAACAAGCGCCTGAGGTTTTCCGTCGCTTTCAGCCACTCCTCCCGATCCAACTGAATGCGCCGGATGCCCACATCCAGTGGAAAGAGAATAATCGCCAGCCGCAGGAGCCATTCCCAGAGGTCCCGCGGTTGAAATGTCTTCTGGCGGTCGTGCAGGAACGGGTTGTCCAAGGGAATGTCCGGTTGCAAAAGCCTACCTCGACCGCTTTCCGCCAACCGGCGCAGCAAGCTGAGATTCGGCTCTGTGGCGAGAAATTCCGGCGAATAATTGACGCTGGCTCCAATCACCTGGGCCTGGCCGCTTTTGACATCCATCAGCCGGAGCAAGTAGGCGCCCACCTCGCGGGTCGGAAATTTTGCGTCGTAATGGCCGGGCGCCGTTTGCTCCAACTGCACGGTCTGCCGTTCCCCCTTCGGACTGACCACGATCGCTTGCAGATTGAGGAAGTTTCGGAAGTTGCCTTGCGCATCCAGAGCTTCGACGCTGAGCCGGCCTTCCCCTTTTTCGACCGAGACGTCCGTCGTGAAATCGGCATTATCGACGCGGCGCAAGCTCCATTGGGCCACCTGCGACCAGAACTGCCGGTATCGTTCCCACGTCAGCCATTCGCGCGCCCATTTGGCCTTGGCGTCCGAAGTGAAGGCCACGGCGCGTCCCAAGCCGTACTGCCAATGGGCCAGGACCGGATCTCCCTTTTCGGAAACCAATGGAACTTCCGCGCGCGGCTTGGCCGTGGTCGCCACGTAGCCAAGCAGGTTGGGATATTCCTGCGCGCCAATGCCACGAACGAGTTCGCTCCCTGCGGCCAATTGCGGTTTGAACGGCTCCTCGAAAATCGCCGACTTTAGGATCACCGCAGCTTCTTTGATGAAAATCTGCGGAAGTTCGCTCGGAGAAGTCACATTGTAAAACCGGCCCCGCCCCAGGTCCGCGATTTTGATCATCGTGTCGGGTCCCGCGTGTCCCGAGATCAAGACCGTGCTGACCGTGATCTTGTCATCGACCATCCGCTTCATGAGATCGTCTGAAGGCGCGCCCGGATCGCCGTCGCTGAAAACGATCATGTGCTTCAAATTGGCGGTCGATTTCTTCAAGCCCTCGTAACCCATCTCCATAACTTTCTGAAAGGTCGGGAGGTCGCCTTGGTTCATCCCCGCCAGCTTGCGTCCAAGGTCCTTCTTATCGCCCACCTTGGTCAACGGAAACAACCAACGCTCCGTGCCATCCCACAATACCACGCCCAATTCATCTTCCCCGCCCAGCGCATCCAACACCCCAATGGCGGTGTCGCGGGCGATTTGGTTGCCATTATTGAATTCCATGCCGTGCATGATCAGAACCAGCGCGCCTTTGGGCAGCACCTTCTTGCTGCTCAATTCCATGTCCACGGGCAACGTGTCCTCCAAGGGGGTGTGCCGGTATCCGCCCGCCGCGAAGGACTGATCTCCTCCGATGCAAACCAGTCCAACGCCGAAATCGCGAACCGCGCTTTCCAACAGTTTCATGCGGTCCCGGCCCAGATCTCCCGCCGACATATTGCTCAGAAAAATCCCGTCGTAGCTTTGCATCTCGGCGAGCGTCGCCGGAAACCCGCCCATATCCGTCATTCGCACCTGCAATTGCACGGATTGGAGCGCCTCGGCCAGTTTCCCGTCGGCGGCCGGGTCCGAGGAGATCACCAGCACCGTGGGTTCGCCGCGCACGGACGTGAAACTGATGGCTCGGTTGTTTTGTGCGACCAGATCCTCACTGCCCTCCAAGGCCACATCATAGCTGTAGAATCCCGGTTCGGTCAGTGTTTGTGGAAATGTGTAAAGATTCTTGCCCGCCGCCAGCTCCACTTTCTGATCTCCCAGGAGTTGGTCGTTGCGATAGAGCCGGACGGTTGCCGATTGCGGCTTGTCGGCTTGCGCGAAAATTTTCACCTCGAACGTTTGCCCGCGCTTCACGTGGTTCGGCAAACTCAATTTCTGGACTGAAACGTCATTCCCCCTCGAAGCGCCCATAGGCACCACGTCGAAGGTGACCCCCAACGGTTCGCTGGCCAACACGGCGCTCAAGGCGTCGCCGATATTTTCGTTTCCATCCGTCAGCAGAACCACTCGCTTCTGTCCGATTTCGGGGAAAGCCGCCGTTGCCAGACGAATCGCGCTCGCGACGTCGGTGCGTTCGGTGCCGACGACGGCATGGATTTTTTTCAGATCGACGACTGGATTCGGCGAGGATTCGATGCTGGCTTCGGTGCCAAATACAATGACACCGGCTTGATCAACCGACTTCTTCTCGGCGGCCATCTTGTTGACGAAATCGCGCGCGGCTTCTTGCTGGATCGATGGGACACTGTCGGATCGGTCCAAGGCGAAATAAACGTTCATCCCCTCCAGCGGCCGTTTCCATTGCAATCCCGCAACCGCCAGAACGAGCAACACGACCACCACCAATCGAACCCCCAGCGCCGTCCAGCGGCGCCAAGGTTGGATTTGAACATCCGTCTTCCAGGCGAGCCAAATGACCCAAGCCACGCAGATGGGCGCAAGCGCCAGCCAGTGCGGATTGGTGAATTGAAAGTTCATGGCGACTCCCCAAGTCATTCAAGAGCGCATTGGGAGCGTGAACCCGCCCCCGTACCCCTCCCAAGGAGGGGAGCCACGCACTGTGCAGGCGATGCTAGTTCCCCTCCTGGGAGGGGTCGGGGTGGGTAGGCTCATGGAGTGTTTCGCGCGTTCGCTTTCACGCTGGTTTGCTTTCTCAGGAACTTTTGCACTCGGTGATTCTGAGAGTCGGCCACGTACAAGTTGCCCTTGGAATCCAATGCGACGCTCCAGGGATTGTTGAAACGGCCCGGCTCAGAACCCGCCCCGCCAAGAATCTCCAGCGATTTGCCCGCTTCATCGAAAACCTGCACTCGACTGTTCCCGAATTCGCACACATATTGCCGGCCTTCGGCATCCACCTGAACGTCGTATGGATAACTCAATTCTCCCGCTGCGCTGCCTGCCTTACCATACGTTCTGAGAAACTGGCCGTCAGGCGAAAAAACCTGGATGCGGTGATTGCAGGAATCGGCCACAGACAGCCGGTCCTGCCGGTCAATCCCAAGCCCCTCCGGCCGGTTGAAGTGGCTCGGTCCAGAACCCGCTTCGCCAAACGACGTTAGAAACGCACGTCCCAGGCCAGAGAATTTTTGCACGCGCTCTACTTTGCCATATTCACTCACAAAGATTTCGCCTCGTGAATTCACGGCAGCCGCCCTCGGGAACATCAATTGGCCCCGGTTTGTGCCCGGGTCTCCCCATTGCGCGGCCAGCTTCCCTTCGGTGGAGAAATGGTTCACACGACCGTAGTGCGGTTCGATGACGACGACGTTCCCTTCCCGATCCAGGCACATGCCTTTGGGCTTTCCCAAATCGGTTTGGGGCATCTGCCAGGAAAACAGAAACGAACCGTCGGGAGAAAACTTTTGCACTCGGCCCGTCATATCCACGACGTACAAATTGTCCTGGCCATCGACCACCAACGAGCGAGGTTTGTTGAACTGCCCGGAGCCGGTTCCCCGGCTGCCGATGACTTTCACGGACCCGAAGAACTGACTCTCGATCCGAGTACCATTCGAGGCGGGAGGGAGACATCCCACCGCCGCGGAGGCCAAGAGGGCACAGGAAAACAGTGGTGCGATCGTATTGTGGAAAGTCAGTCGCTTCTTGCAGTTGATCGGGAGAATCGTAGGCCGCGGCCCGATGAGCCAGGCACTCCATGATGAAGGAGGCGCGGCGGACTTTGTTCCCTCTCCCTTGAGGGAGAGGGCCAGGGTGAGGGTGAAAACGCTGGACGAACCAGAGCCGCTGGGATGTGCCGGCGATTCTCCCTCACCCCATCCCTCTCCCGCTGGGAGAGGGAGCGTGAAAGGCCGCGGTTCAGCGAGCCGAGCATTCCGTGATGAAGGAGGCGTGGCAGACTTTGTTCCCTCTACCATGAGTGAGAGGGCCAGGGTGAGGGTGAAAACGCTGGACAAACCAGAGCCGCTGGGATGTGCCGACGATTCTCCCTCACCCCATCCCTCTCCCGCTGGGAGAGGGAGCATCCAAGGCCGCGACTTAGCGAACGAAGAATTCCGGGTCGATGGAGTCGCAGCAGACCTTGGTCCCCGTCCCTGGGGGGAGAACAGAAGGAGGCTCGCTGGACGAGTTGTTCTTCCTAACCATCGGCCCGCACCCCACAGCAGCAATGGCAGCAGCGCCAGACCCAACAACACGAGACAGAGAGCATCGACCTGGGTGTTCCATCCGTAATGCAGCAGGCCGAAGATGCGCAGCGCCAGAGTTTCACCGCCGGGAGGGACGGTCAGGACCAACGTCTCGACGTCCCAGAGGCAAAACAGATAAGTAATGTACCAAGCGGCTGCCATGAGCGGCGCGATCTGAGGCCATTGAACGTATCGGAGCGTTTGCCAAGTCGAAGCGCCACTGAGCCTGGCGGACGCCGTCAAATCAGCATCCAGGGACCGCATTCCGTGCGTCGCGCTGCTCCAGCTCACCGCCAGATAGCGCAGCACAAATCCTAGGATCGCAATCCCAACGCTGTGGTAAAACCCCTCCAGCAAGGGCCGATTAAGCAGGTAGATCAAAGCGATTCCGACCAGCACTCCTGGAACTAGAAATGGAATCCACAAGCAAACTCCGAGGCGCCACGGCCAGACGAACAAGCTGAGGAGAACGGAAATTGTGGCGGCAGCCGCGCCGAGCACAAAGGAACTCCATGCGGCGTTCTTGGCAGCGCCCAAGGCCGCCGGCAGCTCCATCCATGTTCGCTTCGATCCAATGAGCTGAGCCAGTGGCAGCGCGACAGTCAGCAGAATCAACACCATCGTGGTGATGCCGGCGATCCGGCGCCACCTCTTGCCCAGCCGCCGCCTGAACAGCTCATGTGACGCACCGCCTTCATCGGCTGACCAGGGGATCTCCCGCCGATTCAGCCACAGCAGCAAGATCATCGGTCCCAGCACCAGAGGCCAGGCGAGCACCAACGCAGTCCCATAGTCAAACGTCGTGCTGAAATTGAGCCACAACTCCGAGGCCAAGACTTTCGTTTGCAGGATCGCCGGAACAGCAAAATTATTCAGGCTCAGCACGAAGGTGAGCACTGCGCCTAATCCAAGAGCCGTGTTGGCGGCCGGGATCAGAAGCCAGCGAATCATCGCCCATCCCCGCAGGAGCGGTTCGCTTTCCAAATGACTAGGCTGAATCCGTTGCCAGGCCCCCAATACGAGAAATAGAGTAATCGGCCAGGTCAGGAGCGAAAGAATCCAGATCGTGCCCCAGAGAGAATAAATGCCGAAGGGCACCCAATTTCGCCAAACCCCGGTGTGCCCCAGCAAATAGAGCCAGCAGTTTGTCACCAAGAATGGCGGGAGCGCGAGCGCTACGACGGCTGCGCCAAGGACCCAAAATCGCCAGCGCGGCCTCAGCGAAGCCGTCCAGAGCGCGCTCAGTGTTCCCAACACAACCCCCAAAGCTGCACTGGCGGCACTGATGAGCAGACTATTCTGGAGCAATCGCCAGCTCACCTTAAGAAAATCTCCTTCAGCCGCGTTGTTGCCAGCTCCAGATCGCGGACCAATTCACCCCAATCCGGTTTCAAAGTCGCGGTTCCGGTTTCTGTCGAAGTTCTGCCCTCCAGCGCGTTTGCCTTCACCAGCCGATCCAAAACTTCCGACTGTTGTAGATACTCGAAGAGCTTCTGAGCCGCTTCCGCGTGAGGCGGATTCCGAATGACCCCGACGGTGTTAGGGATGAGGAGAGTTTCGTCCGTCACCGGCATCGATTCGATGGGAAGGCCTTCGCGACGGCCAGCCGCGATATCATCCGAATCCGTTAAGCCAAGCCATGCTTCTCCTTTGCCAACAAGCCTCACGACAACCGAGTTGCCATCGACCAGCAGCGGCTTGTTCGACTGGAGCGCGCGGCACCATTCCGTCCATCGCGCTTCGCCCCAGGATTGGCGCAGCGCGAGAAAATGGGCGGCGGTCGTGCCGAACAGGGGATACGCCAGCGCGATCTTTCCGCGCCACCTCGAATCCGTGAGTTCGGACAGCCGCGTCGGCGCCGAAGCACGCGGGAGATGATTCGTGTTGATGACCATTCGGCGGCTGCGAAACCCCACGGCACGCCACGCGTCGGTTTCACGGAATACTCCCAGGTTGTTCAGTTGTCGCGTCCGGAGCTCCTCGTTGCTCCACCAAATGTCGCATTGAGGGTAGCCACGCTCCGCGAGCAGCCGATTCGCGAGGCCCACGGTTTTCACGGCTTCGTTGTCATACACCGCGCGCACCTCGATGCCGGTCTGCTCGGTGAAGCGCCTCAGAATCGGCTCGGAATAAACCTGGTCCTGCGAGGTATAGACGACCACCGAGCGAGCGCTGCTTCCGCTGCAGCCCGCCATCAAGCATGAGAAGCTAAAAGTTATCGTCGCCAACAATGCCCTGCGGCGGAGAGCATCGGGTTTCCCCTTCCCATGAACCCACCCACCCCAGCCCCCTCCCAGGAGGAGAGATGTATTGCGCGCAGACATTGCCCGTTCCCCTCCTGGGAGGGGCGCAGGGGTGGGTTGAGGGGCGTTAAGCGGCCACTTCTTCAGGGACTTCTCACCCCGGCCTTCTCCCACCGGGAGAGGCGGGATCGATCGCAATCGTAAATCGTAAATCCTAAATCCTAAATCCGTCACGCCGTTCTCCGATGATAGTACCACCATTCGAACATCAAGACGGCCAGCGCGCCCGCGGCAATCCAGCGCCAGATCTCGAGGCTAGCGCGCCGGACCGTTGTGCCGCTGACTTTGGCGTACTTCCCGAAATTCAGTTCGGCTTTCGGGGTGGTATCGCTCTCGTTGCCGTCCAGCAGATTGACACAAAACACCACTTCGTTCGCACCAGCCGTCAGCCGGTAGGTTCCCTGGCGGGAGGTATCGCCGAAAACCAGTTCACCTCGGGCGGCGTTGACCTCGCAGGCTCTGACTGTGCCATCGGGAAACTTGACCTGAGCCGAATCGACGTTTTCCGTCAAAGCGAGCCGGAAGGGATTGCCGGCCTGGACTGAGAGCTGGCTCGCGTTGATCGCCGCGGGGTTGAGCCATTCCACGGCATTGGCGATAAAAATCGGGAAAGAGATGCGCAACGGCCAACTGCTCTCCAGCAAGTCGAACCCGACCCACACGATTCGCTGGCGGCCCAACTCCCCGGCCAAAATCAGAGCGGTCTGCGGCGCATCGACGATCGACGCAGCCCAAGTCGGCGTCTGGACGGCCAGCGCCTTGTTGACCTGCACGTTGTCGAAGTTGACGAAGCGGAGCAAAGGATGGGTGGCCTTCCAATCCACGATGGCGGGCGTTTCCAGTTGCGACCAGCCGGCGAACCAATTGGTGTTCGCGGTGTGAAACGCCAGCACATTCGCGTTCGGCCAGACGGTCGGCTCGAGGTTGTCCAAGACCACCACGTCGAATCCTGCGGCCGGATCAGTCAACGCCGCTGACACGCTAAGGTTGACGTGCGGCGCCACTCGAAGCGCGCGCGCGAGGAGATGATTGCCGGGAGTCACCAAGAGGACCTTCACCGGTTGGGGCAGCAAGCTGACGATGGCGGCTTGGTTGTCCACCGCCAGATCGTCTTGGGTCGTGAGACGAACCGAAATGATCCCGTCTCGCGCCTGGGCGGCGAGGAAGACTTGAGGCGACGTTTCGCGCGGAGCAAACGTCAACGACTTCACCTCCACCAATTCGCCGTCGAGACGGAATTCCAACTGAGATTGCTGCTGGTTGGTCGAATAATTGACGACGCTCGTGAACACGGCGCGCTGCGCGGCGTTCTCCGGATTGGCGCGGACGTCCAGCGTCGTGATTCCAAGGTTGTTCGCCCGCTGTCCCACCGGATGAAACACCAGAGGCAAACCGCTGTTCTCAAACTCCTCCATCGCGGTGACGGCGCCGTCACTGAACAAATGGATCTCCGCGGCGGTGTTGTTTTGGATGAGAGTTTCCGCCAGCTTGAGGGCTTCCTTCAACCGCGTCGGCGTATCCGCGGCCTTGCAGGCCTGCAACGCCCGGCGCAACGCGGCCTTTTCGCGGGTCGCGGACTGTTTGACCTCGGTGTTGGCTCCGGCCTGCAGCACAACCATCTGGTCGTTGTCGTGCATGGCATCGACCAATTTCAGCGCCTCCCCGCGCGCCTTCTCAAAGCGCGTGGGGGCTTCGTCCGCGCTTTGCATGGAGGCCGAGGCGTCAAGGATTACGACTTCAAGCCTGCCACCGGAGGTCTTGCCCGAGAAATACGGGCGGGAAAGCGCAAGGATCGCCAAGATCAGCAACAGAATCTGCAGGATGAGCAGCCAGTTGTGACGCAGCTTCTGAAACGGGGCGCTGGCTTGGGTTTCCGCGAGAAATTTTTGCCAGAGAAGTGTGCTCGAGACCAAGCGCACGATCCGCTTCCGCTTCAGCAAGTAAAAGAGGATGACCACCGGGATGGCAGCGGCGAAGAAGAACGCAACGGGAGAGAGGAAATTCATTCGCGTGAAAAGTGCGGAGTGCGCTCACTCATCCCCATACCTCCGCTTCGCGAAGTTGTTTCAGGAGCAATTGTTCCAAACGAGTGTCTGAAGTGGCCGTGAAAAAGTTGATCCCGCGGGACTGGCAAAACTCACGCAGTTTCTGGCAGAAGTTCCCGACCGTCTGTTGGTAAATCGAAAGCCGGTATCGGCCAAATGTGACTTCCTGTTCGTGACCTGTTTCCGCGTCCACCAAACGCAAGTCGCCGAAGACCCCTGGATTCACCTCCTCGGGCGCCAAGATTTGCACCGCGCTGACTTGGAAGCCTCGTCCGACCAACGCTGTCAAACCGGCTTCGTACCCGGCCGGATCCAGAAAATCGCTCAGCACGACTGCCACGCCCGCTTGGCGTGCGGCCAGAGCGCCTCGCCGCAACGCCTCGTTCAGATTGGCCGTTCCTTGGGCGGTGACCTGGCTGAGATCGCGGAAAAACTGGATTGCCGACTTGCGTCCGCGCACGCTGCGCAAGGCGCCGCGCACCGCGCCCTCACCCAGCGCCTCGGGAAACGCGGTGACCGTTACGCGATCGAAGCCGCACAGGGCGACATATCCCACCGCCGCCGCCGCTTGCCGGGCGAAGTCAAACTTGCGCGGCTCGCCGAAATTCATCGATTCGCTGGCATCCAAGAAGACCGTGACCGGAAGTTCCCTCTCTTCCTCATAGAGCTTCAGGAACAGTCTTTCCAAGCGCCCGTAGAGGTTCCAATCCAAATACCGGAAGTCGTCGCCGGGCACGTAGTTGCGATAGTCCGCAAATTCGACGGATTGCCCGCGCGCGCGGCTTCGGCGTTCGCCTTTTGCGGAACTCTTAGCCCGTCGGGCCGCGAGCAGTTGAAACTGTTCGAGGCGGCGCAACAGATCGGCGGTCAGGAGCGACATGGAGCATTCCAGCTAGGCTGCAACCGCCGCATCGCGCGCCACGTCCTTGAGGACTTGGTCGATCACATGATCGGTCGTGATGCCTTCCGCCTCGGCTTCAAAGTTCAGGATCAAGCGATGGCGCAAGGCGGGATGAATGAGCGCATCCACGTCGTCAAAACTCACGTTGAACCGGTTTCGCGTCAGCGCGCGAACCTTGCCGGCCAGCACCAGTGTTTGAGCGCCGCGCGGGCTGCTCCCGAAGCGCAGGTACTGATTCGCGATGGGAACCGCTGTTGGAGTCTTGGGGTGGGTCGCCATCACCAAGCGAACCGCGTAGTCTTTCACATGGGAAGCAACGGGCACTTGGCGCACGAGCTTCTGCAATTCGATCATGGTCTCCTTGTCCAGGACTCGCTGCACTTGAGTTTTCACCGCCTCCGTGGTGCGGTTCAGAACCTCCGTGAGTTCGCCGGCGTTTGGGTAGGTGACGAGCAGCTTAAAGAAAAAGCGATCCAATTGGGCTTCCGGCAGCGGGTAGGTTCCTTCCTGATCGATCGGGTTTTGCGTGGCCAACACGAAAAACGGTTCGGCCAATTTGCGAATTTCGCCGCCGGCTGTGACGCTCTTTTCCTGCATCGCCTCGAGCATTGCCGATTGTGTTTTGGGAGTCGCGCGGTTGATTTCGTCCGCGAGAATCAGATGAGCGAAAATCGGACCCTTTTGGTACTGGAATTCGCGGCGCCCTGCCGGCGTTTCCATCACGATGTTCGTTCCCAGAATATCCGCCGGCATCAAGTCGGGCGTAAACTGAATCCGATTGAACGAAAGATCCAACACTTCGCCCAGCGTGCGGACCAGGAGGGTTTTGCCGAGCCCTGGAACGCCTTCGAGCAGCACGTGTCCTCCCGCGAAGAGAGAAATCAGGGTTCCTTCCACGATGCTGTCGTGACCGACGATCACCTTGCCAATCTCCTGCCGCAATGCCGAGTAGGTTTGGTGAAAAAGCAGGATTTGTTCTTCGGGATTCATAGGAGCAATTGATTCCAAGTAGCTGTCAAAATGAACCGAATGCCCCTCACCCCATCCCTCTTCCCCATCCGATGGGGAGAGGGTGTCCGTAGGGCGGGTGAGGGGTATTTAGAAAGCGTTTCCATGACGACTCGTCTCATCGTAATCGAACACTGGAATCATTTTACTGTCGGCCAATCCTGATCTCCAAAATCGAGCGTTTGAGGTGTCGTCTCGAGCTTGAGACGACTCCAAGCGCGATTGTTGACGCCCCCAATGCGCCAGATCCCCTTCTCGAAAACACGGAGGCTTACTTCTTCAAATCGTCGAAGTAATCGCGGACTGCGGACTGGTACGCCCGCGGAACTTGATCTTGGTTCAGAGCGCTCTGGGCTTCGTTTTGCGCCGCCGTCACGACCTCGGTGTAATCGACTTTGCTCATGCCCTTGATGCTGACGCCTTTCAAGGTGATGCTGGGCATCGGTCCGCCCGGATTGATCTGTCCTTTCACTTTGGTCGGCACAAGATTGTCGGCGAGCTGGGCGTCTCCGCGGTCCGTTATGCCGCGTGGATCCTCATCCGGTCGAACGACGCCGGAGTTATCCCAACGGTCTTTGATCTCGGCGATATCCAGCCACTGGCTATCATCGGCCCAAGTGCCCACGCCAGCTCCCGGGTTTCCATCTCGGCCCGCGCCCGGCAGGCCATTGCCACATCCCTTTCACCCCCAGCCGTGGCCATTGCCAATGTATCGCTGCGCGCGTTGGAGGGCATCCAAAGAGGCCATCAAAGATTTTGCGTCCTGGAGTTGTTGCAGCAGATTCTCCAGCTCGCGGGCCGCATCCGCCAAGGACTGCGCCGCGGCCGGCTTTTGCCCCTGCTGCATTTGCGAGGTCGCCTGCTTGAGGAATTGAGCGACTTTGCCATAGTGGCCGGCGGGTGCGACGGCCCGCTCAACCTCCTCGAGCATCTGTTTGAGTTGTTCGGGAGCCAGCTTGGCCGACTGCAAGTCCTTCACCATTCTCTCCAAGGTCGTTTTCGCGGCTTCGGCCTGGCCGTTCTCAAGCTGTTCGCCAAGGTCACGTCCAAGTTTCTGAGCCGCCATTTGCAGTTGCTCCAGCGTCTGCGCCAATTCCTGCAACTTCTCGAGGCTATTCTCGGCGATATCCAGATCGCGCAACAACTGATCGATCTGACTGGCGGCCAAGGCGGCAATCGCATCGTCCAAACTCGGCAACGACAAACCGGCCTCCTTGGCCTGTCTGGCCAGCTCCGCGAGGGACTCGCCAAGTTGTTCCCGCGCCGCCTCGCCAGCAGCCGAATCTTGATTGGGCAATCCGGCCGCGGTTTGTTTGGCCTGCTGGAGTTTCTCTCGTAGTTTCTCGAGCGCGTCGGAATCGGCTGCCTTGTTGCCGAAAGCTTCTTGCAGAGATTCGATTTGCTTTTGCAGCTCGGCGGAACTCGGCGATCCGCCTCTGTTCGAACTGCGGGCGGCCCGCTCCAGGGCCTTCAAGGCTGGGTTCTTGCCGAGCTCTTTCTCCTCACTTTTCAGTTTCTCAGCCACGTTAGCCAAGTCCTTCAGGGCGTCGTTTCGTGTGAGCTGGGCTTTGGCGAGGTGGTCACCGACGTCCCCGACCGAATCGAGAGCCTTCCGGGTCGGCTCGAGCGCGGGCGGGCGTTGCTCCAAACTGAGGCGTGTTAGTTCCGCGAGGTGGCGGCCAGTTTCCTGGATGACTTCCTTGTCGCGCTGCTTTTGCACGAATTCCTTGCTGCGATATTCCGGGACAAAGCCAAGTCCACAGGCGACGAGCAAGACCATGAAGGCCCATTTGCTGGCCTCGGGCAATTGATAAGGCAGTAGCTGGCTGGCCCGCAGGTTGTGGACGTGCTTGGCAGCGTCACCGACCAGCAACGCCTGCCACTTTTCATCGCGCCGGGAGTTGGATACCTCCAAAGCTGTGCTCAAACGCTCCTGCAGTTTCTGCCGGGAATCCACCCAGCGCGCGGTCTCGATCATCGATTGCCGCCGCCACCAGCCCGCCGCGAATCCCCCGGCCGTCAGCACGACCCCAATTAACCCCGTCGTGGGCAGAATGATCTCGGGCAAAGGCAGCAGTTTGAAAGCGGCCATAGTCAGTAGCCAAAGAACGGCTGCAGCGAGCAAACCATGCCAAGCGCCGCGCCAAGCGCGTTGCCAACGGCGCCGCCGTGCCGTGTTTTGGAGGACAGTCTTTATTGCTTGGAGTTCACTCATAATGATTCAGGCGCGACCGTAGGGTAGTTCACAGGCACTCCGGCCAACGCGGCGGGCACTCGCTGCTCAATTCGGTGCGTCTTTGGGTGATGCTCATCTGGATGCTTAGACCAAATATCCTTCTAGTCGTTCCGCAAAATTTATTGGCGCTCGTACTCGCCGCGGCCCACCCGTTTCAAGACGGTGAAACCCGCCGCCTTTGCCTCCGAGATGGATAACGGCCTTAACTTGACGGGCGAACTGAAACTGGAAATGAGCTTTCGGACCGGCCGCTTGCACGCCGGACACTTCGTGAGTTCCGGCCTGCTGGCCGGGCGTCTTAGGGTGAATCTGCCCCCACACACCTTGCATTCACCTTCACAAAGCTCATATTCGTAATGCGGCATAGACTCGCGTGAGGCGCCTCGGCGCAACTCTCCATGAGGTCAACTCGAACCGCCTTTGGGAAAGGAGGAAAAACCGCCGGGGCGCAGGGTGGTAATCTGCTGCGTGGGCTTTGAACTCACGACGACATGGGCCGCGGGAGGACGCGCGGCTGCTTTGCGATCGCTTTCCGTTGCGATCGGCTGACCGGAAGCATTGACTCGATGCACTTTGTCCGAATCGGCAGGGGCTTTGAGCACACCCAAACCTTCTTCGCCCACCTCGCAAATCTCGATGGGCTCTTCTACACCCTTCAGCGAATAATATCCGTGATTGATCCAGACGAGTTTTCCGATCCCTTCAATCTCTTGTCCTTTCAAGACCTGGCGCGCGTTGTCAAACGCGAAGCGAGTCATCAGAATCTGGCTGGCTTCAGCGAGCGACATCACCCGCGCGCTGGTATCGACTTGGATGCCATAGAGATCGTTCATCCCGGCACCCCCCACTTCCTCTTCGACGAAGACTTCACCGACATGGATGCCGACCCGATCGTAAAGCGGGTAGCCGCCTTTCTCAACCGCAGCCCGGAGTTGTGCTTGGAGCAAAAGCGCGAATTTCACGGCGTCTGACGGTTTTACAAAAACCAGAAAAAACGAATCCCCCTGCGTATTGATCTCCTCCCCGCCCGGTATGCTCTTCAAGAGGCCGCGCACGAGACCGTGGTGCCACTGAATCATGCGGACTGCTTCCCGGTCTCCCATCTCCTGCTTCAGCTTTGTCGATCCCACGATGTCCGTAAACAAGATCGTGACCAGGGCGACGCGATGCTTCCGCTGGAAGTCCATCAGCTTGTCCCCGCTCTCGGTCGATTTTTGGGATTCGGTCGCGCCTTCACGCCCGAAGAAGAGTGTATCTTCGGCCTCCAACTGAGCTTGCAGGCTGATCTCCGCGCCCTCCGTCATCATGACTTCACGGTTGAAATCCTTGTAACCGCTCCGTTTCACCTGGACCGAATGGACCCCCTCTGCCAGTTTCACCCTCTTTACGGGGAGATTCCCGATGAACTTGGAATCGATGTAAGCCTCGCACGACGCGGTTTCGGAGGCGATGGAAAGAAACCCGAAAGTCGCTTTCTCTTCCGGCCGTGCAGCTCCCGCGGCCTGGCCAGCCCCCGCTCCGGAGCCGGGCGTTCCTGGCCCGGGGGACACGCCCAGCGAGTAGCCCATGCTTAGTCCCTTGACCGTCAATTCCCGGTTGACGTTGCTTTGGACGAAAGCCAAGGTCGTTCCCTGGATGTGGGGATGGACCGTTTTCTCCGCGAGCAAACCAGTGTTGCCTCCGCCTTTTTCCCAGACCAAGACGACCGAACCTTTGAGACCCGCCGAGTTGGCGCAGCGCTGGAGGGTTCTCAACAATTCTGCCTGCTCGGCGATGGGCCGCTGTGCAATGGATGGATCAAGGGGAATGTAGATTAGATCCGCGCCCTTTCGATTCACATGAGCGACGCGATACTTAATCATATTCTGAGTTTGCGAGCTCATCTCGCATGCCGTGCTTCAGCGCCGAACTTCGACCGGCGACAAGACACGCACCAACCATGGATGCGTGATGCCAAAGTATTTGGCGCGTAATTGAATGTCAACGGCTTAAAACGAAGATTTCCAGAGCTCACTTAGCAACCTGTTGCGCCTTGCTAAGCTGGCTTTTGAGTTGTTCGTTTTCCTTGCGAAGTCGCAACCACTCCTGGTACTGCGCCCGTAATTTGAAGATTTCCTGGTTCTCCTTCCGAAGTCGCCGAACTTCTTCATTCTCACTGCGCAGTTGCGCGAGACTTAGATTCTCTTTGCGAAGCCGCTCGATTTCAGCTTGTTCCTGAGCCAAGACTGCTTGATCAGTCGCGCTTCCGGAACAGCCGCCGAGGAGGAGACAACAACTCGCCATCGCCAACAGGATGTTCCTTGGCCGCCCCACAAGTCTAAACCGCTGCATAAGCTTCATAGCAATAGAAACCCCTTCGGACATTTCATTCGTTCCGGCAGACCGGATCCGACATCGTAGTGAAAACACACTCTTGCTGGCAAAGCGAAGATCCGCGCCTGAAGTTTCCTCATCCAGCCGCCTAGCCCTATCCTTTCGTCAGGTGGATGATCCCTCGAAAAAGGAAAAAGACTGCCGCCAAGGACAAAGCCGCAATCAGGCCGATCACATAGCGATTCATGATGCCCAGATTGAAAAGGAACCAAATCGGCGCGCCGCAGACCACCGCGATGACCAGTGAGCTGATTCCCGATTTGCGCTTCACTTGGGCCTGACTCGCCATCATCGTCACCGCTTTGATGGTGGCCGATTCCGCCGCTCGTTGGTGTTCCCACTTCCGCTGTTTCACCAACTCAAAGCCTTCCACGATGGCGATGGCGTTGGTCAGTTTCTCATGAATTGAGTCCCTAATGGTACTCAAAAACCGCTCCTGCATCATGAAATCCACATCCCCGCCGAACAACTTGGAACCTCCGTAGTCGAGAAATTCATGGATCAACGAATTGAACGCTGTGAAAAAGTCGAGAATCTTGAGCAGGGCGAGCCCTCGCGCAACTTGAGGCACGGACAAATTCTTTCGACCTTCTCCGTTCACCGCCGCGGAAACTTGGCTGGATTGGCTCACCAAATCGCGCACTCGAGAGTCCGAAAGTTGCGGCACGAGCTGGCCGACGTTAATGCCTCCTTGCTTTAAGAGATCAACGTAGTCCGCCAGCAGGACATCGGTTGCCTCGAAGCACCGATTTCTCACCAGACGGGATAAGACCCCTTCGGATGTACCGCGAATCTCGGCAGTGATTGAAGCTTCACGCAAAAACGCCGAGAACCGGTCGCAACACCCCACGGTGAAACTATCGGCGTACTGGACGAATCGCAGCATGAAATCATCTGGAAAAGTCTTGCCATCGAGCGTCCTCGCACTGCTCAGAAACGCCTGGAGGAATTTCTCGCACTCGGAGGTAATGATTCCGGACATGGAACCAAAAGCCATCTGGGGCGTCATCTTTTCCGCCGGTGGCACGGACTTTTCTGGCACGGCTGCTGCCGAATCTGACATAGCGTTGGGCACTGAGACTCTTCTTCTCGAATATTGTTGTGTGCTCCAGTACCGTTTGATTCACGGTTCTCCAAGCAGGAGTCCGCAGAAGGCGGCCTTTCGGAGTATCACGAGACCAATTTCTGACTTCCGTTGAGGGTACGGATGGGCGATCCTCGCCCCGTACACCTGAGCATTCTTTCCAAAATTACCTTCTTGTCAACAGCGGAGACCTTGCCGCCAGCAATTCTCATTTTGACGACAGGCGCGACCTGTGACCCGCTTGTAGTCCCGGCTTTAGCCGGTTTTCTCGCGCTGGCCGGCTAAAGCCGGGACTACATACGGGTCATAATGAGAATTGCTGCCTTGCCGCTTCTTGGCGCATGAGCGAAGGTGCCTGACTCCATCCGGTCTGAGCGACATCGCGAGAAGAGTCCTCCCATGCTGCGGGCGCATTGAAAACGGATTCCGGCTCCTCAAGCTGAATCCCATGAGAGCGGCGTCGTAGCCACCCGCCAATGGCTCCAGAGGTAGGACTCGAACCTACAACCCGCCGGTTAACAGCCGGCTGCTCTACCATTGAGCTACTCTGGAACTCAAAATGGAGGCGCAATC
>JACQWK010000464.1 GCA_016209525.1 Verrucomicrobiota bacterium | reverse complement strand
GTGGAGGAGAGGGCCGGGGAGAGGAGGAGCAGTTCATCGAAGCACGTCTGGCCCCGGTCAGGTAGCCGCAACCTGCTGGATCGCAGCAGAGACTTCCTCAGGGCGCGCGTTTCAAGCGGTAGAATCTGCTTCCCGAGCCGAAGGCCTCGACGACCACGTTTTGATCGCCCCGGACGGTCGGCTTCGTGATCAGAGGCGTCCAAGTCGGCGGTGAGGAGAGGCTGGGGGTCGCTTCCAGCACAAATCCCACCGCGTTCGTGGACCAAGTCAACCCCACGTCGTTTCCGGATTTGAGAATTTTCAGGATCGGCGAGACCGAAACGCCAGTGCCCACAGTGAGCCTGAGAGGCGAGGAGAAAGTCGTGGCCCCCTGGTCGTCGGTCGCCATCGCCACGAGCATGTAATGGCCTGCGGCAACATCCTTCCATGTGAAGCTGGCATTGACGGTACTGAAGGTGCCGGTTTCAAGGTCATAAAGGGAACTACCGTTGCCGTAAAAAACCACTCTTTTCATGGCACCGCCGGGATCTTGCGCGGTGGCGGCAACGAAGATATTGGCAGGGGACGAAAAAGTCTGGCCTTCGGCCGGATTCGTGAAGCGCACCGTCGGAGGTGGGTTGGCCGATGCAGTCACCGTGAATTTGTTCGTGGACGTCGCGACACCTCCGGCTGTCGCCACGGTGATGGTTCCGGTAGTTGCTCCAGCCGGAACCGAGGTGCCGATTATCCCCGAAGTGACTACGATAAACCCGGCGCTGACGTCGCCGAACTTTACGTCGATCGCGTCGTCAAAACGGCTGCCGACAATCGTCACCAAGGTTCCCGGTGCGCCTGTCTCAGGAATTAAGCCCGTAATGGTTGGCGCTGTTGCGATCTCACCTGCTGGAACGAGTTTCGCCACAAAGGCATCAAACGATCCGAAGCTGACCAGCAGCGTCTCATCGAAGGCGCTCCGGCCTTTAAACTCACCTGTGAGGTAAACTCTGCTTGCTGCATCCACGGCCACCGCGTTGCCGAAATCATCGTCGGTCCCTCCCGCCTGTCTGACCCAGAGTAAATTGCCCAAATTGTCGTGCTTCGCCACAAAGACATCCTGGCCACCTCGACTCGTCGGACTAAGATTACCAAAAGTCGCGACACTGGCGAAATCACCGGTGATGTAACTATTCCCGGCCAGATCAACAGCGATTCCGTAACCAAGATCGTCTCCACTTCCGCCAGCGATCCTGGCCCAGAGCGGGGTGCCATCGCGATCGTACTTAGCCAGGAAAACGTCGGTCGCTCCTCTGCTGGTAAGGGTTGTGTTGCCAAAGCTGCCGGTGCCGGCGAAGCCACCGGTCACATAACAGTTGCCCGCCGCGTCGAGTGCAATGCCGCGGCCTTCGTCGTCCTGGTTTCCTCCAAGCCGCTTCGCCCAGAGAACGTTGCCGGCGCTGTCATACCGGACGAGGAAAATATCCCAACCCACACTTCTGAGATCGAAGTTGCCGAACCTCGCCAGGCTCTGGAAGCGGCCCGTGACGTAACAGTTGTTTGCGCCGTCCACGGCGATTCCGATCCCGGAATCGCCATCGATCCCCCCGGCTTGTTTCACCCAAAGCAGATTGCCACTGCTGTCATACTTGGCAACAAACGTATCAGAACCTCCCGTGCTCGTGAGGGTCGTATTTCCAAAAATTGCGCTGCGACTGAAGTTGCCCGTGACGTAACAGTTGCTTTGCGCATCGACGGCGATTCCATTCGCAAAATCATCGGCACTGCCGCCAGCCTTCCGCGCCCAGAGCAAAGTTCCGGCAGTGTCGTATTTGGCGACAAAGATTTCCGCACCACCAGCGCCGGTCAACGTCGAGTCGCCAAAGGCGGCTGTGCTTGTGAAGAAGCCCGTGACGTAACAATTGCCGCTCGCATCCACGGCGATTCCTAAGCCCTCATCGTTGCCGGTGCCACCGGCCTTCCTGGCCCAGAGCAGACTGCCTGCGCTGTTGTATTTGAGCAGCAACATGTCCTCGCCTCCGCTGCTCCTGAACGTCGTGTCGCCGGCAACCATGGTATCCGCAAAAAACCCGGTGACATAATAATTACCCGCGGCGTCCGCGGCGATGCCGCGGGCAGAGTCGCCGCCCGTTCCGCCAATTCTCTCCAGGAAACGGAAGGACGGGGCTTCGAGGACGCCTGGAGTTACCGTCAGCACAGCATTGGAACTGGTTACGGAGCCGGCGGAATTACTCACCGCGACGGCGTAGGTGCCCGCGTGCATTGCTTGCGCGCTGTTTATGATCAACGTCGAATTGGTCGCGCCTGGAAGGTTTTCGCCATTTTGGCGCCACTGAAAGCTGAGTGGCGGAGTGCCTGCGGCCGTCACGCTGAAACTGACGCTTGCGCCTGCCTTAACGGCTTGGCTCTGCGGTTGGATTGTGATGGTGGGCGCAGCGCGCTTCATCACCAGATCCCGAGCGACAGCTTGGTTGTTGGTGACCCGAACCTCGGCCACCTGTTCTTCGTAGCCGGGTGCTTCCGTTCGTAGGGACCATTCACCTTCGAAAACCCCGAGCGTGTAGTTGCCGTTCGAGTCCGTGCTCGCAGCCGTGTGGTAATTGGATCCGCTGGCGAACACCTGGATACCGGCCATCGGACTCCCTCCTTCCCCTTTGACAGTGCCGTAAATCAACGCCGTGAACTTTGGCAACAACACCTCCGGCAAGGTCACATGGCCGGCAGTCGTGTCGGCATGAACTACGCCGGTTGGAAGCAAATACCCCAAACGAGCCAGCGATCTGGGCAAACCAATCATGGACCACGTTCCCTGAACGACAGGCAGAGTGATTTTCCCCTGACTATCTGTATTGCCGAACATGATATATCCTGTTTCATTCGTGGACGACGCCGTGATGCGGACGCTTGTTCCGATCGCCAGAAGGAGCACTCCAGGAACCCCCCGGCCCGTCGCTAAATCGCCCAAGCTTCCAGTAATCATTTGGTCTGCCGGGTTCATAGAGAAATTACGCTGGAGCATCTGCTTTTCTGGAACTTGAACCAACAAGGGACCCGTTTGCCTGTCGTCGGACAACAGACTGCCGGCATCAATCGGAAATAGGAATCCCGGTTTTGAGACCAATAAAAGATAGGTCCCGGGAGGAACAAACAGGCTGTATCGCCCGGAGAAATCGCTAAAAGCGCTTCCGGTTACACTTTCCAATTCATCGACCGCAACCACCAACGCGCCTGCGAGCGACGTTTTGCCGTCGGCGGCCGTAATGGTCCCGGTAATCCCCTGGGGAAGGGTTTTCGGGACGATGGTGTACGAGGCCAGGAGAGGCACGAAGCCTGGGATTGGCGTCGCGACCGTAAAAACATAGTGGCCCGCGATGGAATCGATTTCCGTCCGCCGGTCGAGGTTCAGCTCGGTTCGGATGACGCCATTCGTGGAGGCATCTTCATCTCCGGGAACATTGAGGTTGCGCACGCCTGCAACCATCGGCAAACGCCCATCGGCCACGGATACGCTGTGGACGAACTGTTCCCCCGGGTCGATCTGTCCGTTCGCGTTGTCGTCGAGGTAAGTTTCAATGGCGACGACTTGCCCAAGAGGCAGCCCGCTGATCGCGAAGGTGATTTTTCCAGTGTAATCATTCGTGTGGATGTTGGGAGCAATCACCAGTGATGGAAATGGGGCGGCCAAAGAATCCGATTGGAGAATCGTGCCCAGATCGCCCACAGCCAAAAAGCCTCCGTCATGGAAAGCGACCCGATTCAACACTCGCCCAGTGCCCGAGTTTCGGTTCACCCAAATCCCGCCATCAGCCGAAGTCTGGATCGTGCCCGAATCACCGACGGCGACAAATGATCCATCACCAAACGTGATACCTCGCAGTGCCGTTTTGGGCGAATCCTTCCTCGACCAACTGACTCCGTCAGAAGAAGCCAAAATTGAACCGCCGACGGCTACGAATGTTCCGTTGCCGAAAGCCACGTCGAAAAGAGCATCGCGGGTCCCGGAGTCCCGGTCCGTCCAGGTGATGCCATCCGAGGACGTCAAGATCGGACTATTTCCAACGACAGCGCCGATCGCCGCAAAAAGGGGTTCGCCAACGGCGACAAAGCGACCGTTGCCATAGCCGACGCCCAAAAGCTTGTATTCGCCAACGGCGTGGCGCGTCCAAGTGCCACCATCACGTGAGGTGACGAGCCCCTGTCCGCCTACAGCGACAAACCCGGCCCCGGCCCCATACTCTATGTCCCAAAGGTCGAAGATCGTCCCGGACGGGACGCTGGCCCATTCGACCGCGTTCGGCGAGATCAGCATCGTGCCGTTGCGGCCTACCGCCACGAAGAGATTGTTCCCAAAGACATTCTTCCCAAAAGTAATCCCATAGAGATCACTGGTTGTTCCGGAGACCTGACTTTTCCAATTGGCTGCATCGGGGGAGGTCAGGACCGTCCCCGAAGCGCCCACAGCCACATACAGCCCGTTTCCGTAAGCCAGACCATTTAATTGGGTCCTCGTTCCTGAGTCTCGGCTGGTCCAATTCACTCCATCGGGAGAAGTCAGAATCGCGCCGAAAAGTCCAACGCCGACGAAGCGACCGTTTCCATAGCAGATTCCGGTAAAGTCGGCGCTTGTTCCTGACGTTTTAGGCGTCCAATTGATCCCATCCGAAGAGCTCAAAATCGTCCCCGAACTTCCCAACGTCACATACATGTCGTTCGCGTAAGCGATGCCCGGTAAATCCCGGTCCGTTCCAGAAACCCTGCGCGTCCAATTGGCCCCATCTGAGGAAGACAAGATCGCGCCACGCGCACCGATGGCCACGAAGCCACGGTCGGATTGGGCAACGCTTTTCAGATGAACACTCGGGTCTGGACTCTGCCGGTCCCAAATGCGACCGTCCGATGAGGTCAAGATCGCGCCCCCGGTGCCGACCGCCACAAACATGCCGCGTCCGAAGGCAATCCCTTCGAAAGTGTCAGTGTAGGTGTGACCGACACTGCGGGCTGAGGTCCAATTGACTCCGTCGGGTGAGGACAACAGGCTTCCTGCTCCTTCACCGACTGCCACGAACTTCCCGTTGCCGTAGGCAACGCCGAAGAGGGCTTTTGCGTCGCCTGGATTCTGGGTCGTCCAAGCGACCCCGTCGCGCGAGGTCAGAATCGTGGGGCTGAACGAGCCTCCGCCCACGGCGAGGAACAGACCGTTGCCACAAGTGACGCCGCGGAGCTCTTCACGAGTTCCCGAACTCTGAATTTCCCAAGTGATCCCGTCGATTGAAGTCAGGACCGTGCCGAATTCCCCAACGGCCACGAATATTCCTTTGCCATAAGTCACGCCTTCCAGGGAGTGGCCTTGCGGCAATGGATTTCGCCAGCGCCAGGTGTCAGGCGGAGCCGCGAATCCTGTTTCGAACACCAAACATCCAAGGGTCACGAACAAGACTGGGATTGAGCAATAGTGACGCTTCATATTCTTCGAGGAATTCTCCACGGCATGCACCGCGGAAGGGTTGACACAAGACACTCCAAGCAAACGCCCGCAGCGTTCGGGACAAGACCCCCGGTGACCCTCAAATCTTTCGAGAGGACTCCCAGCATGGGACTTAATTCTGAATTAGCGCTGGTCTCTGCTGGATTCCGGCGTGCTAATTAATGCAAATCGATCCGTGGCTGTCAAGAAACTGGAATCGGAAGCCAGCATAAATGACATTCGGGTTGCTCGGCGCCAGAGCAATTGCCCCCATGCAGGTTGTGGCCTGCGCATCTGTTAAAGGTTTCCAATTCACGCCGCCGTTAGTGGTCTTCCAAACGCCTCCGCGCGGCCTCCAGCAAACGTCTCTTGCCGTGCGCCCACGACCGGAAAATTCGAAGAGGCGGTCAACCGAGTTACCCACGCGCGCCCACTGGCATCGACGGCAATGGCGCCATAAGCCGCTTCCAGGCTCACCAGAGCATTCTCATCAGCGGCGCTTCCCAAGTATGTCGAATATTGCAGTGCCGTTCCCGCCGAGTTGATCTTTGTGACAAACGCATCGCTGCCGCCCGCCAGAGCCCGGCCCAATGCGTTCATCGTAACGGGGAAATCGATCGAACGCGTCATTCCGGTGATATAAGCATTTCCCGCCTGATCGACCGCGACTGCTTCCGCAACATCGCCCGCGCTTCCGCCCAAGTAAGTCGAGAAACTCAGGATCGGGTCAATGATCAGCGGCTTTGTCGTGTCGTAGTCGCCCACCGCGAAACCGATGGTGGGACAAGTCCGGTGGCGCAGGTTTTCAACCTGCTGTATCGCCGATTTGCAATCGGCAGGGTGTCGGAAATCCTCGCAGACGCTCGAATTGTCCGAGCGCAGCAGGCTACAAGCCGGCGATACGGCGCAACGCGGCAAAGCCGCAACCGAACCTCTTGGACTGCGGCGGGAAGCGCAGCGCCACGCCGCTTTGGGGCCGTGCGATGTCCGAAAAGCGGTGTCGCCGCTTCGCTCTGCCACCGCAGTCCAAAACCGTCGCGCCGCGCGACGATTCCAGCGGATACTGATAGATTGCAAATCCGCGCTACGAGCCGGCCCAGATCCAAGGTCACTGGCCATTCCCAAAGGACAAACCCGGCTGCCGGCGGCGGATCGAAAATGCCCCTCTGAACTGAACACATAGCGGCATGCAACCGGGCTGTTACCACCGCTCGTTCGTTGATACGCGACCGGTTTTCGCCAGCGCACTTGGCCGCCGGGCAAAGACACCAGCAGATCGCCTGATTCATCGATTTCGACTCGATCCGCGCCGTCGAAGGAAAGTCGAATCGCTCCGGCATCAGAATCGGGCGCGACGATAAAATCGTCCTCCAATTGCCGTTGAGTGCCGTAGTAAATGAGATCAACGCCGGGATAGACCTGGCTGTATTTGATCTTGGCGAACGTCGGCATATTGGTCCGCCAACCCGCGTGGTCGCACCCAAAGAGATAGTTCACTTTCCCGGGCAATGGTTCCAACTTTGTAAGCTCAGGTTGCGGGTTTGCCTGGCGGAGCCGCAACCCTAGACGCCCGGGCGTAACATCCGTTCGATCTGAATGCAGTTGGAGCGTCGTGCCGGTCCGATCGAGCCTCACTGAATATCCCGGACCATGTGCGAGGTAGCCGCGTTGTGAGCCCACGGATGAATCAAGCGATTCGAAGGCCAACGGCAAATGTAAAACCGTGTCGCATCTTGACGGCGGCTCGTTGTGCGCCGGGTTGCCACCGGTTTCGCCACGACTCAGATTAAGGAGGGGCACGGAGAGGACGAATCCACAAACGAGCGACGATCGGAGCCATCCCGAGCGAGGGCAGGTCGGACGTGAGTTTAGGCACACGGAACAGAGCTCGAATCTCAAACGATATTTCACTGGCATGCTTGCGGGCAAATCCAGCGTTGGAAGAGTCACGGCTTTTGCCAAACTCGATAAAAGCGCCGGCCACGGCGATCTGGGGAGGAATCTTGGAAATCGAATATGCCGCCAAGGGGGCGCTTTGATGACCTTGAGACCTTCCCACTGGACCAGGTTAGTGGAGGCTTCGATCACGTAACTGAGTCCATGCTCGCCAACCACGCGAAAGCGAAATGGGCCGCTTTTTGGCGCCGTCGGCAACAGCTCAAGTTTGGCTGGGATCGAAGGACTACGTTCAGCGGTGATCCTGTAGTTATCAAAAATCATGGCATTGTGACCCGGCTCACTGGCGCCGCCCGGCGCCTATTCCGCAGAGACACCCGCGAAATTGAGCGGCGCGTTGGTCGTCGTTATGGGCGCGGAGGTGACGACGGGGATGTCCGCCACTGAAGCGCTCCACAAATTCCGCGCAAAATTCATGCTGATCACCACCTCGAAAACATCGTCGTTGCCGAATTCCACGCCCGTCCGGATCAAAGCCGCGCTGTCATCGAGGCCGTAGGAGATTTGCAATGATTGATTATCGAAGTCCAAGGTGAAGAGCCGAGCGCTGTTCGTGTTATGGACGCTCCAGCGAAAATGATCCCGCGCGGCATGCGTCGAATCCGCGATGTTCATCACGACCGAGAACGTAATGAGGGTTTCATTCGGTGGGATCGGCAGGCCATCTTGATTTCAAGCGGTTGGCCAGGGGAAGTCTTCCGACTGCTTGGGCTTATCATGGCGCTGCGCATCGCCAGGATCGTAACACTTAAATCCTACTGCGGCAGTGCTGGCAAAAAAAGAGGCGAGTTTCCCGTAAGACCTCAGTCTTGCCGGGCGTAGCGCAGATTTTCAATCTGCTGTATCGCC
>JACQWK010000454.1 GCA_016209525.1 Verrucomicrobiota bacterium | reverse complement strand
TGACAACCGCCCCCTGGCCGCTGACAACTGATCACTGTTCACTCCACTCGCGTCGTCCGCCAACTCCATCACATAATAAAAATACCCCGCCTGATCATTGCGCCCGATGTGGAGGATATCGACTTGGCTTTCGTGCGTGCGCGAGATTGGCTCGAATTTCTGGATGCCGGCGAATTCGCGCTCGTAGGGCCGGTCATGGTCAAAGCTGCGGCGATACACGACTTTGACCGCGCGAAACGTCCCCATGACATTGCGCGCCAGCCAGACTTCGCCGTAGCTGCCACGGCCAATCAGGCGCAGCAATTCGTGATCGGGGATCTGCGGAGGTGTTCTTTCTCCTCCGGTCGCTTCGAACTCAACCGGTGTCTTCCCCACTGAAGGTTTGCTCGTCACAACTTCTCCTCAACGCTGTCCGTAACCAATTAAGATTTTTGTCGCCGCTTTACGATCCGATTCCATTTCCACATCCCTTGACCGCGACAAAAATCTTAAATGGTTACGCCGTTCCACTTTCTCCGCCCGGCACATGAAGACACCTTACGGGCAAGAACGACTCGAGAATGAGGGAACGACAGTATCTCTTCTAAGCCTTACGCTTAGTTTCCGCAATATCTTTCTTCGCGCCGCGAGCAGCTCAGCCGCCGGACCCACGCGATATTTCTGAATCCGCGCTTTGGAACAGAACAATTCCAGCGCGATCTGGAAGCAGCAAGCGATGCTTTCGATTCTCACAACAACGTATTCTCCCTCTCTCTCCTGCAAGATTCACACGACAATCGAGGTAGGGACGCCGCGCTGCGGCGTCCCCGCGCCGTGCAGGCGCGGAAACCTTCTGAACCGTACGGGCGACTTAGGCGCCGACAGCTCACTCTGTTCCGCCGCTGCACGCGGCGGGGACAGCGCAGGCGCGCCGTCCCTACCGGATTCAGGTTCATACGAGTTTTTTCTCCAAATGCTTAGTCTCTTTCCGGATCAGCGCCGCGATCTTGTATTTGGCGTAATAGACCTTGGCCAAACTCGTGTGGAGCTTCTGCGCCGTTTTTCGCGCCGGCCATTCCTTGATCACGTGCAGGTCGAACATCTGATACTGCTTCGGATCGACCTGCCGCTTGACGCGGTCGATGGCGGCGTCCATGAGGTTCTTTTCCCAATCCTGCTCCCAGACCGCATCGAGGTCGATGCTGGACGGGTCCGGAATTCGCTTGATGTCGGATGTCGTCGTGGTCTCGCCTGGCCGCTTGCCCTGGCCTTGATTCGCCCGCTGCCGTTTGCGGAGCTGATCGTTGATCCGCCAGCGCGTGATGTGCAGCAGCCAGCCTTTGAACGAGCCCAGGGCCGGATCATATTTGAATCCAGGCATCTTTTTGGCCACGGTGATGACGGTTTCCTGCACGACCTCCTGAGCTTCCGTGTCGTTGAGACCGGCTTTGATGGCGACGCCATAGATCAATTTCCAATACGTGTTGAAGAACTCTCGCCAGCTTTTTTCGTCGTTCCAGTCCTTGAGCCGGCTGAGCAATGTCCGGCGCGTGGGGATGAATTCTTCAGGCGGATCGTTCATGGCCGTTAAGAGCGTGTTTGAAATACGGGTGGAACGGGCTACCAGCCCGTTCTGGGCGGCAACTTGCCGACCAACATGTTGGTTTTAACAGTTGGATAGCGAGGCAGAATAATTCTCCCGGTTCTTTGCGATCCTTGCGTTCTCTTGCGGCCATTCAGAATTTTAAGGCCATCAATTTGTGCTTTCCGATCCAAGTTCGCCTCCAAGCTGCGCATTGTTCTACCGATAGATACGTCGGCCAAGGCCGGATTTTTGAAAAAATTTTCAGGAGGCTTCAACCGGTCTTACAGAAGGCAACAAAGAGAACGACGGCTCGGAAGTCCTGATGCGGAGGAAGATGACTGCCCCGGAGCAATGGAGTATTGGAGTGCTGGAGTAGTGAAAATCGCAATACTCCATCACTCCAGCACTCCATTTTCGCTCATGCTGTTGCCGTCCCTGAAATCACCGTTCATCCCAAAATCGGCAGTAGAGCAGCCACAAAAGAGCGCAGAGAACTCAAAGAGAAGAGGGGACCTGGACTAAGCGAATTCACCATCTCTGTGAAAGAACATACTGGTGAATTCTCCTCACTCTTTGCACTGCAATTGCCCAACTTGCTCGCAGACCGACAAGAAGTTGTTGATGGCCGAAAAAGGTTAGCCCACGAAAAACACGAAAGGCACGAAATGAGAAAGATGAGCGGATTGGATTTCATTCGTGTGTTTCGTGTGTTTCGTGGGCCAAACTTCGGTTGCGGCTCTGCCGCGCTGTGATCTATGCGTTCCCTGCGACTCAAGTGCCATTTCCAGGTTCAGCCGTTTCTTGTTCCAGGTCGCGCAAAGGATCACTAGCCGAGGACGCCCCACAGATAGGCCAAATGGACATGGCCAAAAATCTGCAAGAATTTTTCAAAAAACCGGCTGGTTCGGGACGTATCCCTACTGAATGGAAGCAGCAAGAGCTTTTCAAGAAACGCGCTCCTGAGCAGTGCATCCACCGGTTGTCGGTAGCGCAGGCGTCTCGCCTGCGAGTTCGCCGAGCGTCCCGCTCGGACGCGGCCCGGCGGCGAGACGCCGCTCGATCTCGCAGCCGAGGACGGCTGCGCTACGACGAACGACAACT
>JACQWK010000468.1 GCA_016209525.1 Verrucomicrobiota bacterium | reverse complement strand
GTGTTGCCGAGCGTGAGAAACGTCGTGGCGGTCAATTGGCGGCGCCGCTCCTCCAGTGTGGCATACGGCATCAGATCGCCGGCGACCTGCTCCTGGATAAATCGGTCGTACGGCATCGCGGTTGAACGCGTCGATCACGTAGTCTCGATAGCGCCAGGCTTCCTTGAAGATCAGCCCGCGCAACGTGACCGATTCACCAAATCGCGCAACGTCGAGCCAATGCCGTCCCCAACGCTCCCCAAATTGCGGCGTGCGCAGCAATCGGTCCAACAGCCGTCCAAACACGTCCGGCGCCGTGTCGCCAACAAACGCATCGATCTGTTCCGGAGTCGGCGGAAGGCCGATCAAATCGAAATAGGCGCGACGGACGAGCGTAGTTTTGTCCGCGTCAGCCACGGGCCGAATGCCTTGCGCATCGAGCTTTGCGAGAACGAAGCGATCGATGTCGTTGTGTGGCCAGGACAGGTCGATGACTTGAGGCGGCGCGCACTTCTTTGGCGGCTGGTAGGCCCAGTGGTTGGAGGACTGAGAAAATTCGATCTGTTGGGAAGAAACCCGAGCCGGCTGCGCCAAAGTGCCAGGACCAAGCCAAAGCGCGACGAGATACAAAACGACCGGGGATAAAGACCTGCGGCTCAGGTCGCTGTTGCGTATGCTCGTGTCCATATCGGCGCGGATCAAGTGACTCCACTTAATACGATGCTTTGATTCAGCGTGCAATGGTCCTCTGTGAATTGTCCGAGAGTCTCACCCCCTCTTGTGTGAGCAGGTCGGTGATTTCGATGATATGGGCCTGATCGCGCGTCTCCACCGTGCAAAGGACATGCACCGTGGAAAGATCGGGACCGGCGAACGCTCGATTGTGAACGATATCGGCCACAGAGAGTGCGCTTCGAACGTAGTTGTTGCGATGCTCCCCTGATCCGGAATCGGACAGGGCGCGTCCGTTCTCAGCGCACCGTGCCGCGCCATCGTTGGGGAGCGCGGAAGACGGGTGCGCTCGGCCAGTTGAGACGTTTGTGAGGAGGTTGGATTCTTCGGAGAGTTTCATGCGGGCAATAGCGAAAAACAAAAAAGCCCTGAGGGTTGCTCAGGGCTTTTGGGTTAAATCGCGAGTGTGGCCGGTGCGCGTTTATCCCTGCCCCGAGTCGGAGCCAATAATGATCGCCATGATCATAATCGACTTGGCAGAGATAAAACGCATCGTCGGGCGGCAATTTGGGGGAAATCGGCATCCATTGTCAAGCCGTGGAAGCGGCGGGGCAGCAATTCTCATTTTGGCCACAGGCGCGAACCACGACCCGCGCATGTAGTCCCGGCTTTAGCCGGTTTTCTCGCGCTGGCCGGCTAAAGCCGGGACTACATACGGGTCATAATGAGAATTGCTGGCGGCGGGGATAGTCTTGCGGCACGGTTGATTGAAGATTCTAGCGAAAGGAGCGCGGGCAGCTTGCCCGCGCGTCTTCTCAAAAAGCTCCCTAGAGTTACACGCGGACAAGCTGTCCGCGCTCCTTCTTGAATTGACCGTGCTGAGGAGCCGGGTGATAACCGCCTGGATTCACCTCATGAACAAGAAAAACTGCCTCGCCGCCCTCGCTCTTTCCCTGTGGCTGATGGGCTGCGCTGATTTGCGGACGTCCTCACTGCCGCCAACTTCATTCGCAAACGGCAAAGCGCACTCTGCTTCTCTCGGCACGAACAAAATCCATTACCTCACCACCGGGAAAGGCCGGCACACGGTCGTGTTCATTCATGGCTGGGCGTGCCAGAGCGGTTTCTGGCGCGAACAAGTGCCGGCGCTCGCCGGCAAAGCGAGGCTGATTCTCATCGACCTGCCGGGCCACGGCCAAAGCGACCAACCGCATGCCGAATACACAATGGACTTCTTTGCGCGCGCCGTTCTGGCGGTGATGCGCGACGCCCGCGCCAATAAGGCGACGCTCGTCGGCCACAGCATGGGCACTCCGATCATTTGCCGTGTGTATGCGCAAGCGCCGGAAAAGGTGGCCGCGTTGGTCGCCGTGGACGGCATTCTGCGCCGGCCTGTGGTGACTTCCGAACAGATCGAGCAGTTCATTGGACCGTATCGCACCGCGGGATACCGCGAACATGCCTCGCGCTTTATCAGCTCCATGTTCCCGAATCCTGACAGCGAAGCATTGCGCGACCGCGTGCTTTCAGAAATGCTGGCCACGCCGCAGCACGTCATGAACGGCGCGATGCAAGGAATGTTTGGCGCTGGCCAGCCTGCCTGGGATCTGCCGAAAGTGAATGTCCCCGTCCTCGTCATCAACGCGCCGAATCCAATGTGGACTCCGGACTATGAAGCGTATGTCCGGTCGCTCTCTCCGCAAACCGACTATCGCGTTATCGGAGGCGCGGGCCATTTTCTGATGCTGGAGAAACCCGCCGAATTCAACGCTGCGCTCGCGGACATGCTGGAGAGATTTGGATTGGTGGCACAATGAAGGTAGTGGATTCTACGATCCTAAAATCAGCTCCCAGCCTATTGGCGTCAGGCCTGCGTGCCGGTAGCCTTGAAGGGAGTTAAAGATAATTCCTTTTGTGCATTGGCCGCCCCGGTGGGCGGCCTTTTTCGCGCTCGTCCGCGTGGAGGCCACTTATACGACTTGGCGAATTGACCCGGCCAACGCCCGTTGCGGGATTGAGTTGCTGCAGGAATTCGCCCAGAGCACGACTGAGGCAAAACTCCGCACCGGCGAGCATCTGGCGCGAAGCGCGTTGGCCATGCATTTGCGGGCTGCCGAAACCGTGCCGCTCATGCTGGCAACCTTCGACGAAGTGGATCCCTCACTGCGCGCTCAAGCAGCAAAGACATTGGCGCAGTTCAAAAGCGACGCTTTGCCCGCCTTGCCCAAACTCACATTCGCGTTGCGTGATCCGGACCGCGGGCTCCGAGCTGCTGCGGTCAGCGCCATTGAAGCAATCGGCCCGGCGGCTGCGGAAGCTATCCCGAACCTCGTCGATGCTCTGGGCGATCCCGCGGCGCAGGCCGTCGCGGCGCGAGCATTGGGCGAGTTCGGTCCGGCTGCCGCTGCTGCCGTCCCCAAGCTCGTGGAGCTCGTGTCCGATCCCTCTCGATTTGCCGGAAGCGCCGAACTGCGTTCGAACGCGGCCCGCGCGCTTGGCCGCATCGGCGTGACCGATGAATCCGTTCTAGCCGCGCTCCGCCAAGCAGGAGCCGATCCCGATGCCACCATTCGAGAAGCTGCGAGGGAGGCGCTGACGCGCCTAGATGCGGCCGGCGGACAGCCTTGAAGCGAGTGGTCAGTAGTCAGTGGTCAGTGATCAGTGATCAGTGGTCAGTGATCAGTGATCAGTGATCAGTGGTCAGTGATCAGTAATCAGTCATTGGCGCTTTAGCGACACTTGAACCTGTCCCTGATAATTTACGAGGGAGGCCAGGCACGGCGCGCCAGCGTTTGGAGTGCGAGCGATTTATCGCCGCTTTATCCGAGAGTCCGTGGTCAAGTCAGGCGGCGTCCGGTTTCGGTTGAACGTGCGAAAGCGGCGATCAATCGACCGCACTCCAGACGCTTCGCGGCATTCGATGCCCGACGATGTACGATGCGAGCGCTGGGTCATTCCGGGCGTCCGCAGAATGCAATTCTGCGATACGGCAGATTACAAATTCGTTTTTTCCACTTTTCTGTGCCTTTCATACGGTTTCTCAAACATTGACGACGGCCTTGATGTTATTGGTCGGAACGGATTTTGTTAACGTCTTCATTGGCACCTTCCAGAAATACTCAACACTGGCACAAAAAGTGGCACAACCGCACAACCATTTCCATCGACGCCCCAAAGCCCGCTCTGACCGTGATCCCGGACGAGGATTGACCCTCTCGAAACGCGAAGCGGCTGAACGTTCGTCTCCAGTGCCTTTCGGCAAATCGCTTCTCCGCTCCTGTGGCCAACGCGCATGGTGGAGCCGTTTCAGTCGGTCTCCAGTGCCTTTCGGCAAATCGCTTCTCCGCTCTCGCGCCGCGAGCGCCGGATTCGCCGTAACTCACGGGGGGTCTCCAGTGCCTTTCGGCAAATCGCTTCTCCGCTCCGGCGATGCAAAATTCTTTGGGGATAAGCGATTCCGTCTCCAGTGCCTTTCGGCAAATCGCTTCTCCGCTCATGGTGAGCGGTCACTCAAAGACACTCAACGGTCTGGTCTCCAGTGCCTTTCGGCAAATCGCTTCTCCGCTCGCACGCAGCTCTTGGACGACGGGACGGCC
>JACQWK010000467.1 GCA_016209525.1 Verrucomicrobiota bacterium | reverse complement strand
TACTGATAGATTGAAAATCTGCGCTACGCTAAACACACACCAAGCCCGCCGGGCCTTTCGGCGGCAAGTTGCCGCCAACCACGGGCTGCTAGCCCGTTCCACCCATTCTTCAGGCAGGCTTCAAGTTCCCACGCTGGCCAATTCTTGGTTCGTCATCACGTTGATGATCTTGAATTGTTCGGCATGGAATACCGGATCGGCGCGGAAGGAGAGCTTCCCAAAGTAGCGTTTCTCCATCTCGATCAACAACTGTTCGTCCTCCGTTCGAAGCCGTTCGAGCACCCCGGGGTGGACGATGATTCGGAGCTGGAAATCAGATTCATCCCGTCCCCGTTTCTTCAGGATCTCGCTCAGTTTGCGCTGGATTTCCACGCTCATGGTCAAGGCGCTCTTCACCTTGCCGCGGCCCTTGCAGTAAGGGCAATCATCATAGACCGAGGCCCGAACGCTCTCTGTGTGCCGCTGGCGGGTCATTTCCATCAGGCCGAGCTGCGAGATGGGCAATACGTGGGTTTTCGCCCGGTCGCGTTTCAAACCCTCTCTCACCCGCTGAAAGACGGTTTGTTGATCCCGGCGGGATTTCATGTCGATAAAATCCAGCACAATCAAGCCGCCCATGTTCCGGAGCCGAAGCTGCCGGCAAATCTCTTCGGCGGCCTCCAGATTGACTTTGATGATGGTCAATTCCTGATCCTTGCCCGCGTTCTTATGACGGCCGGTATTGACATCAATCGCGACCAGCGCCTCGGTTTCGTCGATCACGATGTAGCCCCCGCTCTTGAGATGCACTTGCCGGGAGAACGCGGCTTCCAGTTGGCGGCTGATGTTGAAGCGGTCGAAGATCGGCTGGGAATCGGTGTAAAGTTTGACCTTGGAAACGGAGCGTTTGGAAATCCGGCCGATCATCTCGCGGATGCGTTCGTATTGTTGGGAGCCGTCGATCACGATGCGCTCGACGTCTTCGGTGAGAAAGTCGCGAACGGCGCGCTCGATCAAATCCGGCTCCTGAAACACGCACGTGGCGGTCGGCTGCTTGTTGATCCGGTCTTGAATGCGCTCCCATTCGTCGAGCAGAAAGGCCAAGTCGCGCACGAAGTATCGGGCTTGCTGGCCTTCTCCGGCCGTGCGGATGATGACCTCCATGGTGTCCGGAATCTTGAGCTTGTGCAGGATATCCTTCAGCCGTTTGCGTTCCTCGTGGTTGTCGATTTTTCGGGAGACGCCGCTTTTTTCGGCGTTGGGCAGCAGCACGAGGTAGCGCCCCGGCAGCGCCAAATTGGTGGTCACGCGCGGTCCCTTGGTGCCGATGGGCCCTTTGGTCACCTGGACGATGATTTCCGAGCCGGGCGGATAAAGGCGCGGGATATCCCGCTGGGTGATGCGCGGCTTTTCTCTTCGCTTGGTATCGCGCTCGACGACTTCAACCCCGCTGTCGAAGCCGGCCGGAACGATGTCCCAGTAATGGAGAAACGCGTTTTTTTCGAAGCCGATATCGACGAACGCCGCTTTGAGGCCGTCTTCGAGATTTCGGACTTTGCCCTTGAAGATGCTCCCGACGAGGCGTTCGTCGGAGGTTCGTTCGATGGTAAACTCCTCGAGTTTGCCTTCTTCCAGGACCGCCACTCTGGTTTCGAGCGACTCCGCGTTGATGATGACCTCTTTGTGGATCTTTTTGACAGGCCGGATCAGGCGTTGGACGCGCTTGATGACTTTGGAGGCGGCGGCGCGCAGAGTTTGAACGATCCCTTGCGGGGGCGGTTCTGTGACCGGCACTGGTTTGAAATTGGGATCCTCCTGCACTTGGGCCGGAGTTTCGAGATTTGGCTCGCGGAATTCGCGTTTCCTGCGATCGGGCGACGCGGGCTCCTGTTCCGCGACGGGCTTGGCGTCGGGAGGAAGTCCGGCCGCAATGTTCTCGGCGCGCTCGATTTCCCGTTGATGACGGCCGCGGTCAAAAATTCCTTCGGAAGTGGGTTTGGCGCCGGTGGCTACGGCGCGAGCTTCGCTGGCGGCCCGATCCGGCCGGCGAAGATGGGGAGGCAGGCCGCCACTGGGTCGAAAGCGCATGCCGCCTCGTCGTCGGTGTGAAAAACTTCGTTCGCTCATAAACTAATAGGACCTTCGATACATATAGATACTCTGCAAAATGCCTGCGGCGACCAACGAGCATAACACTGAAGTTCCGCCATAGCTGAGCAGCGGCAGGGGAATGCCCGTCACAGGCATGATGCGAATGTTCATGCCAATGTTGATGAAGACGTGGCTGAAGAGCATGGTCACAATGCCGATCGCCATCAATTTGCCCAAGCGGTCGCGCGCTTGGCCGGCGATCTTGATGCCTGTGAACAGGATCACAGTGTAGAGCGCGATCACGGTCGCGCTGCCCAGAAAACCTCTCTCTTCGGCAATGACAGAGAAAATGAAGTCGTTGTGGGCCACACCGCGGGGCAGGTAACCGAGGGTGTTTTGAGTGCCTTGCCTCCAGCCTTTTCCTGTGATGCCACCCGAACCTACGGAAATCAGCGCTTGCTCGATATTATACGTCTTTTCGCGTTGCCGTTTGAGCGCGCGCTGGCGCTCCGCGGGAGTGGCGTTCCGCGGAGCGAAATCTTGGCCGAAATAAACCAACAACCGGTCGCGTTGGTACTCCTCCAACGGTATGCGCCAATTGGGAGGCGCAAAAAGAATGTCCACCAAAATCAAACCGACGAGCACGCCCACCGCACCCAAGAGCCTTCTCAGGTAGGTCAAAGGCACACCCGCCACGAACATCATGACGAGCCCGACGGGGAGCAGGACCAACGCGGAACCAAGGTCGGGTTCCTTCAGGATGAGCACAAAGGGCAGGAGCATCAATCCCAGCGATTTCAGGAAGATTTGGGGCTGATGGAGTTCGTCCGCCGGGCGGCTGAGAAAATTCGCTTGGATCAGCACAAAAGCGAGTTTCGCGAACTCGGACGGTTGCAGATTGAAAAAACCGAGGTCAATCCAGCGGCGCGCCCCGTGAATTTCGGACCCCAAGCCGGGGATCAACACCGCCATGAGGGTCAGAATACAGAGCCAGTAAACCACCAAAGACCACCGCGCCAATTTGCGATAGTCGAACAAACAGAAGGCCGCTGCGGCCGTTAATCCCAGGCCATAAGCCAGCACCTGTTTCGAATAAAACTGGTGGATCAACCAGCGCGCGAATCCCTTCACCGGCATCTCGCGAAACCGCTGCCACAGGCTGGCCGTTTCATAGACAGACGTAGCGCTGTAAATAAAAGCCGTCCCAATCAGCATGAGCCCCAGAATGCAGCCCCACATGGGCCATTCGATTCGGGTCTCGCGGTGGGTTAGGCTCGCTTCAAACATGGCGTATCCAATTGCAGTCAGAATTGTTCAGAATCGATGAGAGCCTGCAAAACTCACACGACAGTCGAGGTGGGGGCGCCACGAGTATTTGTTTAGCGTAGCGCAGATTTTCAATCTGCTGTATCGCG
>JACQWK010000466.1 GCA_016209525.1 Verrucomicrobiota bacterium | reverse complement strand
TGACAACCGCCCCCTGGCCGCTGACAACTGATCACTGTTCACTCCACTCGCGTCGTCCGCCAACTCCATCACATAATAAAAATACCCCGCCTGATCATTGCGCCCGATGTGGAGGATATCGACTTGGCTTTCGTGCGTGCGGGAGATTGGCTCGAATGTCTGGTTGCCGGCTAACTCGCGCTCATAGGGCCGGTCATGGTCGAAGCTGCGGCGATACACGACTTTGACCGCGCGAAACGTCCCCATGACATTGCGCGCCAGCCAGACTTCGCCATAACTGCCCTGGCCAATCAGGCGCAAAAGTTCGTGATCGGGAATCTGCGGTGTGCTCCGTCCACCGACCGACGAATCGACGTTTGTTCCAGCCGATGACGATGGAGGCGTCATGAGTGGCAATCGATTTAGTGGGACTCCGCGGGCGATCTGGCTTTTTCGGCTGCTTCGATTTCAGCCAGAGACGGGGCTCGCCGCGTCACAATTGCATCGGCTGTAGTCGAAACGAGCGTCTCTCCATCGGGAAGAAATGAAACGGTGCCGACTAGCTGCTCTGATGGATGCGGGAGAGTCGCGACGAGGAGTCCCGATGCGCTATCAAAAATCTTGAGGCTTTTCATCTCGGATCCACCCGCGTAAAAAATCACCCTTCTGCCATCAGGAGAAAATGTCGCGTCAGTGTACGCCTGCAGCGCTCTGACCAACTCCGCAGTCGGTTGTAAAGTGGCCATGTCCCAGAGTTTCGCGGTCGCGTCCATACTTCCCGTGGCCAATTTCTTTCCGTCCGGAGAGACCGCGACGGCCGAAACGTTCGAGCGATGAGCTTTGAAATGCGCCCTTTGCTGCTTCGTCTTCAGGTCGAGTACACTAACCGTGCCATCAGCGTATCCTGCCACCAAGACACTATCATCGGGCGCGAACGTCATTCTCGAACGATAAACGAATCGCTGGGAGGGAAAGGAGGCGACTTCCTCCATCTCCAGCAAATCCCACACTTTGATGCTTGCCTGGTCATCCGAGGCCAATCGTCCGCCTCCATGCGAAAAAACAAGCCGAGACACCAGAGCCGTGTGTCCGACGAGGTTGGTCAGTAACTGCATGTTGTCGGTCCTGAAAAGTTTGATCGAGCAGTCTCCGGCGCTGACCGCGAGGAGTCTCCCTTGCGGCGAAATCCCGGCACTGATCCGCCGGAAATCTGTGGTTTGCAACTCAGCGCGTTGTTTTGGTTCGGCCAAACTCCACACGCTCAATTCTTTTTCGTCGATGTGCAGCCGGACCACGTACCCTCCGTCAGGGGAGAGCATCGAGCCGAACGTAAAGAAAGCTTCCTCAGGCGCCCAAGGTGAACCTTGAAAATTGAAACCGTTTTTAGGAAGCCTGAGCACGGACGTGTCCTGCCGCTTGGCGGTCAAGCTCCAGATTTTCAATTCGCCATCTTTGCTTCCCGACGCCAGCAGGCTTCCGTCAGGCGAAAAGGCCACTGTCTGCACTTCGTCACGATGGCCCTTGAGGGTTGCGATTTCGTGCCAGTTAACCGTGTCCCACAATTTGATGGTTTGATCACCGCTGGCGGTCGCCACCATCGTTCCATCCGGTGAGAAGGCGATCTCGCTCACCCACGCCGCGTGCGCTGTGAAATTGGTCACCTCGCGTCGGATCGCAACGTCCCAGACCCACACCCGCCTCGGCTGCTTGCTCTGAGCCCATGAACCACCGCAGCCGATTAACAGCTTTCCATCCGGCGAGAAAACCAGCCGTCCAGAGAAAACACCCAATTGGCCGGTGAGGCGTCCCACTTCGGATTTCGAAACGATGTCCCACAGAAGCACGGTGTCATCGGCTCCACGGATGGGGCTCAACGCCACGGTCCGGCCATCCGGAGAGAACGCAACCTGCCTCAATCGCCGGCCATCCCTAAAAACTCCTAAGAACCCGAGTTGGCTCAAACCACTCACAGAGTACTGGGCGGTTCCAGGCTTTGTCCTGAGGTCCCAGAGCCGCAGTTCCCCATCCGGATCAGGGACAGCCAGCGTCTTGCTATCGGGTGAGAACGCTTGGGAATCTCCAGCATTGGTGAGGTGCAGGAAGGGGGAACTGTCCGGCAGGAGATCCGTGTCATAGACTTTCACGGCGTCCCCGCCAAGGATCGCGAGAAGGTTAGCGTTCGGCGAGAACGCCAGATCGTGTATTGCGTGCGGCAATGCCCATTCAGCAATCAGGCGCCGGGAATTGGCGTCCCACAATTTCACCGTTCCCTTTTGATCGCCGGAAGCCAGCCACCGATGGTCAGGAGAAAAGGCCACGCTATTCACGCCATTTGAATACCGGCCCAGCGTGTCGAGTTCGTCACTTTGACACTGCTTCCAACGCCAGCGCCACTCCCAATCCCGCAGGTCCTTCTCGCCCGGCCTTGGGAAATACTTCCGCACGAGTTCGGTGGCTCGCCCTAGATTGCTTTCATCCAAGGCCTGTTGGGCCAGGAGCATCTCTGCGGCGTAGGCCGTCTGGCGCGCCGCGTGTTCTCTTTGCTCGGCGCGGGTTGCTTCGTTTTTTGCTCGGCGCCATTGGATCAAGGCCAAAACCGACACGATCGCTGCCACTACGGCAAACACGCCGATCTTGGTGGCAAGCTGGAGACGCCGCTCCAGCGTGCGCAATCGCACCACAGATTTGCCGGTCTGCAAGAATTGCAAATCCGCCCGCATCTCCCCCGATGACTGATATCGCTTCCGAGCGTCGGCCTGGCACGCCTTCACCAGGACTTCGTTAAACTCCAGCAGCGCTGTCTCCTCCTGAATCGCTTCGAGGTTTGTCGGCAATTCCGGAAACTCTAACCGATCTTTGCCCGTGCAAATCTCATACAGCACTTTGCCCAAACTGTAGATGTCAGCCTGCGGACTCCCTGGACCCTCCGGTGGCAAGTATCCCTCCGTCCCCACGAACGACAATGTCTTGCCCACGTCCGCCACCAACCCGATGTCCGCCAGCTTCGGCCGGCCATCGACAAAGATGATGTTCGACGGCTTCACATCCCGATGCACCAAGCCGTGCTTGTGCAAATGCTCCAACGCCGTCGTCAACGACAGCGCGATTTCCAGGCATTCCTCCAGCGGCAGGCGTCCGCGCTTTTGAAGCTCATTCCGTAGCGTCTTGGGGGAGTAAGTATTCAGTAAACAGTGATCAGTTTTGAGTGAACGGTCGCCGGCGTTCGGTGCATGTGTTGCTGTCTGGCCACCGATCACTGAAGACTGACCACTGACCACTGATAACTGACCACTGACCACTGATAACTGATCACCGACCACTGACAACCGCCTCCTGGCCACTGACAACTGATCACTGTTCACTCCCCCCGCATCATCCGCCAACTCCATCACATAATAAAAATACCCCGCCTGATCATTGCGCCCGATGTGGAGGATATCGACTTGGCTTTCGTGCGTGCGCGAGATTGGCTC
>JACQWK010000499.1 GCA_016209525.1 Verrucomicrobiota bacterium | reverse complement strand
CTCCTACGTCGTGGGAGAGGGAGAAAACATCGGTGGCAGTGTCAAGATGCGCTCTCGGCGAGGCGCCGACCGCAGCACGCGAGGGCGCGTGCGCTCCCCAACTCAGTTGAAGGTCGGCTCCTGATTGTATCGTTGCCGGTCCTAAAGCGGCACTCAAGCGCCGCAGTCCAAACGCTTCGCGATTGGCTATGCGGAGGTCCTTCGCGGATTCAATGGAATGGCGAGCAGGGGTGCATCAAGCTACTCGAATCCTCCCTCTCCTCCATCGGATGGAGGAGAGGGCTGGGGAGAGGAGACGCGTTTTTATTGCTTCCCCTCTCCTTGGTCCTCTCCCCACTCGTTCCTTGCGGGGAGAGGATGGAGAGCTTGATGCAACCCTGAATGATGAGTTTGCGGGCGGCTTTTTGCTGGACACTCGAACGGCGGGTTGTTTGACTCCGGGCACCTCGTTCACCTGCATGCAAGCACCCGGCGCACGAAAACCCTGGTATCGCATCCTGTACCTCCAAGTCCTTGCCGCGGTTTTCCTGGGCATCCTCATCGGCTATTGCTTTCCTGACGCGGGGAAATCGTTGAAGCCGCTGGGCGACGGATTCATCAAGCTGATCAAGATGTTGATTGCCCCGATCATTTTTTGCACGGTGGTGCACGGGATTGCGTCGATGGGCGATCTCAAGAAGCTCGGCCGCATCGGCCTGAAGACGCTCCTCTACTTCGTAGTCGTCTCCACGCTGGCGCTCATCATCGGGCTGGTGGTCGTGAACGTGGTGCGGCCCGGCGAAGGATTCAATATCGATCCGAAGTCGCTCGATCCAAAGATTGGCCAAACCTATGTTCAAAGGGCCCACGGCTTGAGCACGGCGGATTTTTTGCTGAACATTATTCCCGGCACGATTTTGGAGGCGTTCGTCTCGGGTGACCTGCTGCAGGTGTTGCTGGTCTCGATCCTTGTCGGCTTTGCCATCTCGGCTCTGGGGGAGCATGGCGCACCGGTGCTGCGCGGGGTCGAGCACGCTTCGAAGGTTTTGTTTGGCGTCCTGCACATCGTTGTGAAAGCGGCGCCGATTGGCGCTCTCGGCGCGATGGCGTTCACGGTGGGCAGCTACGGACTCAGCGCGCTCAACCGGTTGCTCGAATTGATGGGTTGCTTTTACCTCACCGCGATTGCCTTCATTCTCGTCGTGCTCGGTTTGATTGCGCGGAGCAGCGGATTCTCGATTTTTCGATTTCTGAATTACATCAAAGATGAACTGATGCTCGTGCTGGGGACCAGTTCCTCGGAAACGGCGCTGCCCGGAATGATCGAGAAGATGCGCCAGCTCGGATGCGCCAGCTCTACGGTCGGTTTGGTGATTCCGACGGGTTACAGTTTCAATCTCGACGGCACGAACATCTACATGTCGATGGCGGCGTTGTTCTTGGCTCAGGCCACGAATACACACCTTGATCTGAAGCATCAGGTCACTCTGCTGATCGTGGCCATGATCACTTCCAAAGGAGCCAGCGGCGTCACCGGCGCGGGTTTCATCACCCTGGCGGCGACGCTGGCGGCGGTGCCCAGCGTTCCGATCGAGTCGCTGGCCTTGCTGGTCGGGATCGACCGCTTCATGAGCGAATGCCGCGCGATTACGAACTTGATCGGCAACGGGGTTGCGACGGTTGTCATCAGCCGTTGGGAAAAGGAAGTTACGAAGGAAACTCTGAACGCAAACCTGCGCCGAGCTGTCTTGGCTCCAGCGGCTGAGAAGTCGTCTGAGGACCTCCGCTTCCGTAGCAGCCGAGGTGACGAGGCTCAGATTCCCTCTGGAGATCAGCAGTGATGAGCCTTCTTCTCAATGCGAGGACTGCAGGCTAGCCTCCATTTCCTTCCCCCTCACCCCGGCCCTCTCCCCAGGGGAGAGGGAGAATCGTACTCCGCGTTTCGACCAGCCGAGCATTCCGGACCGGACAGGCTTGCTTCGAACTCAACCGACAGGCAGTCTCGCAGGGTGTCTTGCAGGGGATTGGATATGCAGAAGCACTGTTGGACTCTCGCCGCCGCATCGCTGGCCTTAGGCAATTTCTCCACGGATTCTTCGGGCGCCTCCGACGAAGGCGTCCCGGCGGGCGCGCCCTTTGCCATCGACGTTTGGCAGAACGACGACGGCCTGCCGCAGAACTCCGTGATCTCGATGACGCAGACCCGGGACGGTTATTTGTGGCTGGGGACCATCAACGGCTTGGTCCGCTTTGATGGATTCCGCTTCACGGTGTTCGACGAAAGCAACACTCCCGGATTAGGCAGCAGCGGGATCGTCCACATTTTCGAGGATGAGGAAAGGAATCTTTGGATCGGCACGGAAGCCGCGGGCGTGGCGCTGGTCAAGAAGGACCGCGTGACCAGGCTGGATATCGGACGAGGCACGCGCGAAGGACGCGTCATGTCCGCCTGTCAGGATTCCACGGGCGCTGTGTGGCTCTACACTGCGGATGGGCAACTGTGCCGGCATCGCGAAGGGAGGGTGGATGTTTGGCTTGCCGGTGCGGAGAGTTTTAGCAATTGCCGCGCGATTGTCTCGGAACGATCGGGCATGCTTTGGATCGGAAGCGACCGACGTCTGTTTGCCATTGATCCCGCGGATTCTCCCGGATCCAGCGATCTCAAGGCGAAGTTCGAGCTTCCGGTGCGCAAGCTCGATTTGCTGATCCCCAGCCGGCGGGGCGGGTTTTGGATGTTAGCGGACAATCGGACTCAGAGGTGGCTGACTAATCGCCTGGAACTTAACTGGGGGGGATACCCTTGGAAGCGCACGCCGGTCACGGTGGCATGCGAAGATATCGACGGGAATTTGATCGTGGGAACTCAAGGCGCCGGGGTCTTCTGGTTTGACACCGAAGGCGTGCCAACGCGCCTCACCACCCGCCAAGGCCTGTCGCACAACTTGATTCTCTCACTCCACGTCGATCGCGAAGGAACGCTTTGGGTTGGAACGGATGGGGGGGGTCTCAATCGAGTCAAACGCCAGGTTTTTGATGTGCAGGATGAGTCGCGCGGCTTGACCGTGCGATCCGTCGCCGAGGACAAGGAGGGAGGGCTATGGATCGGATTCAACATTCTGGAGCCCGACTTCGAGGGAGCTGCCTATTTCAAGGATGGCCAACTGCGCCGGTTCGGCCCCAATCAAGGTTTAATGAACTCATCGGTCTATGCTGTGTTCGTGGATCGGAGCCAGCGCGTTTGGGCCGGGACTTGGGGAGGTCTGTTCCAGTTTCAGAAGGAGGCTGACCGGTTCCAAAGAGTCGCAGGGACCGAGTCGATTCACCCGGTTGTGCTGGCCATCCATCAGGATAGAGCCGGCCAACTTTGGCTGGGCACTCAAGGTGGCTTAGCGCGGTGGGACGAGAAGAACTGGAAAGTCTTCACGACGCGCGACGGATTGTCCGCCGACGACGTCCGAGCCATCGCGGATGATCCGGAAGGCAACCTTTGGGTCGGAACCCGGGGCGGCGGGTTGAACCGGCTGCGAGAGGGCAAATTCTCCTCGTTCCACAGGAAAGACGGGCTGCCGAGCGAGGACATTTCATCGCTGTATGTCGATGGGGAAGGCGTCCTGTGGATCGGCACGTTTGGCAGCGGGTTGGGCCGGTTCCAGGCAGGCCACTGGACTCGTTATACGACCGCGGAAGGTCTGATCAGCAACAGCGTGGGTTACCTGATCGAGGACAGCCAAGGCTACCTGTGGATAGGGTCCAACGTCGGGCTCATGCGCGTGCCGAAGAAAACGCTGAATGACTTTGCCGCCGGGTTGACCGCCTACATCCATTGTCGCGCCTATCGGAAACAAGACGGTTTGCCGACTCGCGAATGCACTTCGGGTTCTCAGCCGGGCGCGTGCCTGACCGGCGATGGGAAACTTTGGTTTCCGACGATCAAAGGGCTTGCCTCGGTCGATCCGACTCAACTCCACCCCAACGTCAACCCGCCTCCGGTGACGATCGAGTCGGTGCTAATCGAAGGCCAACCGCAGAGCACGGATGTCCTCCGAAGGTCGTTGCCGCAGACGGTGACCGTTCCGTCCGGCAAGGAACACGTGGAGATTAACTACACCAGCCTGAACCTTGCGGCGCCGGATCGGGCACGGTTCAAGTATCGGTTGGAGGGTCACGAGACGGCTTGGATCGAGGCCGGCAACAGCCGCGTCGCACGCTACAGCAAGCTTCCGCCTGGCCGCTACCGTTTCGCCGTGACCGCCTGTAATGAAGACGACGTGTGGAACGAGATCGGCAGCGGTTTTGCGCTCATCGTGCCGCCGCCGTTCTGGAGGACTTGGTGGTTCCTGGGCGGCACTTCGGCGGCACTTCTGGGAGCGATCATTGCCATGGTTCACTCCATTTCCACGCAACGGCTGCGACGACAGTTGGAACGGCTCCGGCAGAAGGAGGCGATCGAGAAGGAACGCGCCCGGATTGCTCGAGACATTCACGACCAGCTCGGCGCCAGCCTGACTCAGGTCGCGTTGCTGGGTGAATTGGTCGAGGCCGACAAAGCTTCGCCGGCCGAAGTGGAGGCTCACGCGCGCCAAATTTCCCAAACGGCGCGAGACACGACGAGATCTCTCGATGAGATCGTTTGGACGGTCAATCCATCGAACGACACTCTGGATGGATTGATCACCTACGTCTGCAAATACGCACAGGAATACTTGGAGGTGGCCGGCCTGCGCTACCGTCTGGATGTGCCGGCTCAGTTGCCTGAGGCGACAATTCTTCCGGAGGTCCGGCACAATGTGTTTCTCGCCGCGAAGGAGGCAGTGACCAACGTGGTCCGGCACGCCCAAGCCACGGCCGTGCGAATTCGCCTCAGCTTGGACTCCGGAACTTTCACGCTTGAGATCGAAGACAACGGGCGCGGCTTTGTCTCTCAAGAGCAACAAGCGGCGCCATCCAGAAACGGTTTGCGGAACATGCGCAAACGCATGGAGGAGATCGGCGGCAGTTTCGCAATCGCGCCGGCGCCGGAAAGCGGAACCGTGGTGCGTCTCACATCTCCGTTGCATGCCGTTGAAGTTCGGCGGGCCAGTTGAGACTCTACACATCCAGCCCGGGAACCCAGGAGGCGGCGATTGGACTGGAGCGCGGGCGGCTCGCCCGCACTTTCGGACGAAGGTGAAAAACTCGCGGGCGAGCCGCCCGCGCTCCGATAGGTCGGTTCATGGAGAGAGGCGTCGAATTCGTTTTCAAACCCGGAAGCGATGCCGTTTGATTTGAATCAACGCCTGAGGGATATCCGCGAGGTCATGCTCCCCACTAATGCTCCCCGCACCAGTGTTCACGCGCCGTTTGACTGGCCTTGGTCTTGCCGGGCGTAGCGCAGATTCACAATCTATCAGTATCTGTCGAAATCGTCCCAATCCGCGCGAATCCTTCGGTGGGGCGAGACTCCCGTCGAGCCCTGACTTCGTTGCCAAGAAGGATTCCAGGGCTCGACAGTGTCTCGCCCCACCCAGTTTGGTTGCGGCTCCGCCGCGCTGCGCTGAATCGCCAAGTTGCACTAGGCTGGGCGTTCGATACCGCGTCCAGGTTTGGCGTGTCCAGCGTTTGCAGAATAGAATTCTCGCAGCGTGGCTCGCTGCGGCTCTATGCACATCCGCCCCAGCAGCCGAATCGAGCCAGGTCCTGCCGGCCCGGCGCACGGATGTGCCGCCTGTTCTCGACGGGCAGTTGTCGGACGACGCTTGGAAGACTGCACCCCGCGCCGCGGGCTTCACCGACATTTATCTCGGCACGCCGCCGGCGGACCAGACCGAGGCGTGGCTCTGCTACGACACGAACTTTATCTACGTCGCTTTCCGCGCCTTTGACTCGCAACCGGATAAGATCGTGGCCCAAGAGACCAAGGAGGAAGCCGGGTTGCGCGGCGACGACGCCGTGTGCCTCAATCTCGACCCCTTCCACACGCATCAAGGGACGGAACGTTCTCTTTTCGTCGTCAGCGCCAACGGCTCGCACGTCGCCTACATTGGGGCCGGACGCGCGGTCAAAACGGAATGGAAAGGCGAGTGGAAGTCGGCGGCCCAAATCACCACCAACGGCTGGACGGCGGAGATGGCCATACCATGGGCCATGCTGAGTTATCCGATCGGCCACCGGCCGGTCACGATGGGGCTCAATTTCTCCCGCATCCAGCAACGCACCCAGGTGATCTCCTTCTGGGCGAATATTGGCACGCGTTCCAACTACGAACTGGACGGGCATTGGGAGGGCGTGGTGCCGCCGCCGTTCAAACCGCGCTTCAGTTATCTTCCCTACGTGCTGGGCCAAGTCGGTGGCAGCGCGAAAGGAACGGCGGGCTTGGACGTGCGCGCCGCTCTCACGCCGACGCTCACCGGCGTGTTCACGGCCAATCCCGACTTCGGAACCGTCGAACGCGCCGTGGAAGGCATCGATTTCTCCTACAGCGAGCGGTTTGTACCCGACCAGAGACCTTTCTTCATGGAAGGTGAGAACTTCTATACTGAAGGGACTCTGATCGGCCGGTTTTTTCACTCGCTGCGCATTCCGGACTTCGACGCAGGTCTGAATTTCTATGGCCGGGTTGGGCCGCGAACCAGCGCAGGCGTGCTCGGCGCGTTCGAACTCGACGGACGGCAGGACTATGTCGTGCGGGCACGCCAGGAATTCAACACCACGGACAGCCTCGCCGTGAGTGCCGTCGGCCGAAATGACTCCGACGGCGATAACGAAGTTCTCGTGTTCCACCCAGCCTGGCGGCGGGCCAATTGGGTGGGCCTGCTGCACTGGGCGCCCAGCTTCACTGACGGCGAGTACTCAGGCGACGCGTTGAACTTCGACCTGGTGTATCAGACACAGCGGACCAGCGCAGGCGGAGTCGTCCATTACGTCCGCCCTGAATTCCGGGCGGACAACGGTTATATTCCATTCACCGACGAATATGGCCTCTTCGCCTATGTGGGGCACACGACCGAGTGGCGCGCGGGACCGTTGCGGCGGCTGCGCCTGTATCCCATGACACGCCTGGCTAATCACTTTGACGGGCGGCCATTCCGGCGCATGGCGACGTTCTACCTCTTTTCTGAAACCCGCGGCGATTGGGGGATTGACCTGCGCGTGGAAGCGGGCCGCTTCGAGCGGTACGACGATCGGCTCTTCGAAATCAAAGTCCGCGGGCGCGTGTCGGACAAGTTCCACAACTTCGGGTTGGGCGTTCAGTGGGGCCGGCAGGGCGGCGAGGATTTGCTCTTCCTAACGCCGTCAATCCATTGGCGGTTTGCCGAACGGTTCAGTGTCGGCGCGGCTTCGTCGGTTCTTTCTCACCGCCAGGATCGTTTCCAACACCTCCTCAGCCTGAGCTATGATTTGACCAAGGCGTGGAGTTTCGGCGGACGGCTCGTCTGGCAGGATGAGCTGACCAGCGGGTTTCTGTCCCTGCGGCGTTCCGGCTACGCCGGCACGGACTATTACGTGGTGTTCGGCAACCCGAATCCCACGGCCGAGTTTGAGCCGATGCTCACGCTGAAGATCGTGATGCCTTTTTGACGACCCTTCACTAGGATTTCAACTCACCACGGCTTGACCTCAAATCCGTGCGCTTGACAGCGCGCGATAAAGGCAGCGGGGTCGGAGTTCTCCTTGATCACCAAGCAGCCGGGCGGCGCTTTGGAGTCAAGGTAGCCTTTTAGTTTTGGGTGTGAACGAATGGCTGACAATAGATTCGGGTCGGAGGCTCGAAGCATTCCCCGACACGCGAGGAACTGCAACGTGCCACCTGGCAGGGTTTGATCGCCGAGGAATTGGCGGACGGTTCCCGGCAATGGCTGGCACGGCTTCAGCGCTTTCAACAGTGCGCTGCTTACAGAAGATTTCGCGGGCACTTCCTGCATCACCTTCTTGTCCAATCGAAACTCCAGCACTCGGTCGAGACGCTCCACACGGCAATGTCGAAACAGTGGCAACAAAGTGGCCAGCGGCAGATCCACTCCCGCCAGGACGCGCAGGTCGGCCAACGCCGCCAGTTCGAGCACCGGCGCCGGAGGCGGCGGGGCGTCCGCGAGTCCGAGGAAAATAGCGCCAACGCGGCTCAAGCAGAACCAATCGTGGTCGCGCACGGTTGTCGAGTAGGCCCAGCCGGCTGCATAAAGCGCTCGGGTCAACGCCTCTTGTCCAGGGGTGTCGAGCCACGGTTCCCAGTCGGCGTCGAAGGGGTCAAGGCGCTGCGGCTTTCCTTGCTGCAAGAGGCTTTTACGATCCCGCTCCGGCAAACCGGCAAAGGCTCGAAACACGCCGCCCAACTCGTCTTCACGCAAGGCCCGTCCGGCAAACGCGCCGAAGAACGCGCGGACAAATCCTACCATCCCGCGCCACGGAAAAGTCGGCCGCCAGGAGTGGAAAGGCGTGAAGCGATGGACGAGTTCGTGCAGGCCCGCTTGCGCCGCCGGTATCAGCCGATCCAAGTCGCGGCTGAGAAAATCCTCCAAAGCAGGCCCCGGCTCGTATTGGTCCCAGACGGCTTTGACGACCTTGGCTGCCACCAGGAATTCCGCGATGGTGGCGCAGAGATACTGATTGAAGTTAGCCTGCTTGCAGAAGCGGTTGAGGTCCGTGCGGTTCGGCACGCCCTTCTCGGTATTCGCCTTCACGCGTCCGGACAAAAGGATGCAGACTGTGGCTTTCCAAAAGAACTCTGAGTACGGGAACTCGGCCGTTTCTTCCGGCAACGGAATCGTGGAGCGCGCCTGGACGAAGGCGGCGACACTGGCGGGGAGGTTCATTCGCGGTTTTGTCACTCACGCATCTGCCCGGGGCAGTACGTAGCCAAGTTTTTTTGCGGCACGGCTGAAGGCGGCGAGGTTGTCCTTGGGGACGACCAGGCGGTTTTCGCCGGCATGGTGGCACAACTTGCTCGTGCCGGCGCTGGTGGCGATGAGTTGGGCCAGCGCGGCGTCCGTCCACTCGAGCAGGACGGCGTCGCGGCGGACGGCACAGGCGCCGAGTTTGTTTTCGAGTTCACCAAAGAAGACTTGCACGTTGCCGGGCAAACCCTCGGACGCGTTGCTTTCTAGGAAGTCGCGCAACTCTTTGAAGGCCCCGCCGGTCTCGACGTGGGACAGCATCCGCTCGGCGTCGAGCGTCCAGACCATGTCGCTTTTGGGCACGGCCAGGAGTTCGAGCGTGGCCCGATCGGCGGGATTCAGGGCTGCATCGGCCAGCACCAAATCGTGATTCGGCAGGACGCGGAAGAGCTTGGGCTTTTCGTCGAGGCGCAGGTCGTAGTGGTCAGCGAATCCCAGCGCGTAGGCGCCCAGCGGATTCAGCCTCACGTAGAGGAGCCCGTCGTAGCGGCCGCAGAAAGGCAGGTCGCCGTTAAGACAGTCCCGAAGATCGGGCCAAAGCCGGTGCGGGTAAACGAAGGCTGCATCGAGCACGCCAAGAGTGGCCAGTGATTCCAGGAAGAAAGCCCGGAGGAATTGCCGGTTCAAGCCCGTGTGGTTCGTGATGCAGCCGTACTGCGGTTCGAAAAAGTAGAGCGCAGGATAGTCGGTTTCGAGCACATCCCAACCGCCCGACGATGCCTCCCGGATGCGGCTTGCCTCCTTGAATTCAAGCCATTGTCCGACAGGGAATGATTCCATCGCTTCGGTGATTGCCAGTTTGCGCAGTCCGGGGTCGGACAGATGACGCTTGGCCTTGCCGCTTTGGCCCCGAATATGGTTGATGCGGTTGAGTTCATCGAATTCGCTATCCTCGAGGGCGCGCGAGACGCCGTCTCGGAATTTCTCCGGAGTGAACTGCTGGAGGATGCCTTTGCCCGGTTCGGTCAGCGTGAGCGCGCCGCCCTTGGGTTTCGCCCAGCCGCATTGCTGGATCAGCACCGGCCAGGCGTGCGCACGCACGGGTCCGGCGGGTTTGTACCATTTGCGATCCCATTCCGTTCGCAAATGGGCTTCGGGCATTTCGAGATCGAAGTCCGGCACAACCAGCGCCTGGCTGACCAGCCGCGTGGTGGCGTCGGTGGGCCTTCGGGTGGCGTCGGTGACCTTGACCTTGCCGCCTTGAATGAGCCGAAGCACCCGGCCAAGTTCGGCCGGCGCGATGCGTTCGCTCTCGAAGACGTGGATGGGACGAATGAGATCTCCGCCTTCGCACTGTTTTTCGGAAGGCCACGCTTTCGGGACGCGGTCCGCCGTTTTGACTTTCAATCCTTCAGGCTTCGGGAGCAACGCGCGGAGCGGCTCAACCAGCGAGTCAATCAGGTCAGGCGGCTCGGAGGCGTGATAATCGCCGCGATGGATGAACGGAATCAGCAGCGACACTTCCTCCCGCCAACTGTAGTAGTGTTTCGGCATTGGACACTCGCCGCCGTACTTGGCTGAGAACTCTCGCGCGGAGATCAGTCTTTTCTGATGGGCTGATTCGGCCAAAAGTTGTTTCTCTAGGATCGAAAGTCGCGCCACGATCGTGGACAGATTCAAGGTCACTTGCTGCTCGATGGCGCGCATGAAGTGCTCTTTGCGGGTGAGAGTCTTGTCGAGGGCGTTCATCCGGCGCAGCCAACCTTTAAGCACATCAACGTTTAGGTTGAACAGATGTTCGTTGAGCGAAATCGACATGACGAAATGGAGACACAGACAGCGAGCGGGGGCAAGATTTACGATTTATGATTTATGATTTATGATTTACGGCTCATAGAGCCGTAAATCATAAATCATAAATTGCTGAAAACGTCTTCCTCCACTGACTACGCTCCGCAAAACCCGCTCATAGTGCAGGGCGACCACACCGTCCTGCTCGAAGTGGACAATCCGCTCTATGCCGAGGCGCGCGACGCGCTGGCGCGGTTCGCGGAGCTGGTCAAGTCGCCCGAACACATTCACACCTACCGCGTCACGCCCCTCTCCATCTGGAACGCTTGCGCCGCTGGCGAGTCGGCGGAGACCATCGTGGCGGCCCTGCGGCGGCTGTCGAAATATCCCTTGCCCGGTCACGTGGCGGCGAGTGTCCAGGACTTCGCATCCCGTTATGGGCGTCTAAAACTGACGCGCCGCGACGACAGTTCCCTGTTGCTCTCCGCGCGCGACTTGCCGCTAGCGGAGGAACTGGCCCATCAGAAAACGCTCGCGCCGTTCCTGCGCGAACGTCCTTCGCCGTTGGAATTCGACATTGCCGCCGCCGAACGAGGACGTCTTAAGCAGGCGCTCATCAAGCTTGGTTTCCCCACCGAAGACCTGGCCGGCTACGTCGTAGGAGAGGATTTCCCGCTCGCGTTGCGCGCCGCCACCCTGGCCGGGCTGACCTTCGCGCCCAGGGATTATCAGCGCGCCGCGGCCCAGAGTTTCCACGCGGGTGGCGCCGAGAAGGGCGGGTCGGGCGTGATTGTGCTGCCGTGCGGCGCAGGCAAGACCATCGTGGGCATGACTTGCATGGCCCTGGTGCGCACCTCGACTCTTATCCTGACCACCGGCGTCACGGCCGCGCGGCAGTGGAAAGCCGAGTTACTCGACAAGACTTCGCTCACCGAAGACGCCATTGGCGAATACAGCGGCGACACGAAGGAAGTCCGGCCCGTTACCATCGCCACGTATCAGATCCTCACGCATCGCCGGAGCAAGGCCGGCGAATTCACGCACTTCGGGCTTTTCGACCAGCGCAACTGGGGACTCATCATCTATGACGAAGTGCATCTGCTCCCCGCGCCGGTGTTCCAGATCACGGCCAGCCTGCAAGCGCGCCGGCGCCTCGGCCTCACCGCCACGCTGGTGCGCGAGGACGGACGCGAAGACGACGTCTTTGCTTTGATCGGTCCCAAGAAATACGACGTGCCGTGGAAGGAGATGGAAAAACAGGGCTGGATCGCCACAGCCACCTGTACGGAAATCCGCCTGCCCATGACCGAAGAGCGGCGCCTGGACTACGCCGTGGCCGAGGCCCGACACAAGTTTCGCATCGCGTCGGAGAACCCGGAAAAGCTTCGTCTCGTCCGGCAATTGCTCGACCGGCACCGCGATGTGCCGGTGCTGATCATCGGCATGTACGTCGAGCAGGTGGAAGGTTTCGCCCGCGAACTCGGCCTGCCGATCCTCACGGGCGCGACGAGCCAGCGCAAACGCGACGAGGTGTACGCTCAATTCCGGCGTGGCGAGGTGCGCGCCCTGGTCGTGTCGAAAATTGCGAACTTCTCGGTGGACTTGCCAGACGCGGCGGTGGCCATCCAGGTGTCGGGCTTGTTCGGCTCGCGGCAGGAAGAGGCGCAGCGGCTGGGACGCATTCTGCGTCCCAAACCGGGCGAGAACCAGGCGCACTTTTATTCGATCGTTTCCCAAGACACCGTCGAGCAGGATTTTGCGCTCAAACGCCAGTTGTTCTTATGCGAACAGGGTTACGAGTATCGCATCGTGACCCTGGACCGGCCGAACGGGTTGTTGCACGATGAACCGCACTGAACTCATCAAGAAAGCCAAGACCGCCGCCGATGGCGGTTTGACCCCTTTCCGGGAACGATGTTCGTGTGATGCAGCTTGGCCGCGGCTTCGGCTTCGCGCTTGAAGCGAGTGACCGCTTTGCCGGTCAGTCCCAATCCGCCGCTCAACACTTTGAGCGCCACCTTTCGGTTGAGCGAGACCTGGCGCGCTTCATACACGATGCCCATCCCGCCGCGACCGAGCTCGTCCAGCACTTCAAAATCGCCGATGCGTTCAAGCATAGGATCGTCCTCCATTTGATTTGTCAGAACTAAGCCGGTGATCCTTCCATGAACCGTTCATCTATCGATAGGGCTGAACTTCGCAAGGGGGCCACGAAAGCTCCGCCAAGTTTTGGACTGCGGCGATGGAGTCTGCGCAATCGCCGCTTTGGCATGGAGCGTGATCCGAATATCGCCAAAGCCAAAGCGGTGATTCGCTCCGCTCATCACCGCAGTCCAAGACGCTGGCGCGACGGAGCCCACGCCAAGCAGCTTCATGGCCTCGATTCGTGTCCAATCTTGGTGGTTTTCCCTCTCCAGAAACAATTTTCATCGCTTCTGAAACTCCAGCGGCCAGTTCAGCACCACCTTCAGCGGAACGGCATTGGTGGCCTCAGGCGCGGTGTTCACCAGAAAACGTTTTCCATCCGGAGCGATATCAAACACGCCGTACAGCGCCGCCGGCTGAATTTGGAAAAGACGCTTGGGCACGCCTGGAATCATTCGAGAGGGCTCAACATTCAATGCGACTTCCACGAGGTAATTATCGGGATCCTGGTAGTAGATCTTCGTTCCATCGGGCGACCAACGCGGATTTGTGCCTCCGGCATTCGAGATCTTCACTTTTCCACGCTTGTCCGGGTACGAAATGGCAAACACCTCGGATGACCGCTGTTCATCAGAATCATAGACGATCCATTTTCCATCCGGAGAAAAATGCGCCAAGGTTTCACTGTGCTCCGAGTTCAAGAACGGCTCCGGCTTCGACGACTCCTGGCTGATAGGCAGGATCCAAAGATCGGCCTTCGTTTTCAGAGCGCGACTCCCGAATAACAGTGTTTTCCCATCGGGCGACCAAGACAATGGGAACTTTGGCTCAGCCGATTCCAACAAGAGCTTCTCGGATTGGATGCTGGCGACTTCCCTCAGATAAAGATCAACTACTCCCTTTCGGTGGGAACTGAATACGATCCACTTCCCATCGCGTGACCAGATGCCGAAAAAGTCATCGCGGGCATGAGTGGTCATGCGCATCGGTGAATTCCGATCCGTATCGATGATCCAGAGATCTGAAGAGCCTTGGGCTTGCTCAACTATGCTGACAGCGGCTGATTTGCCGTCGGGAGAGATACGCACGCTACCGTAACCGTATTCCGCCGGATCGCCTAAGGTCCCGAGGCGCATGCCAGCCAAGCTGTACCAAATGAATTCCGATTTTATGCCACTTGCGGGAAGCTGGACCAGGGTACCATCCAGGGCGGCCGAGAACACGCCTATTACGAGGTAGCCGGTGATAGCGACGTTTTCGGCAATCGGAAAAGGAGCGCCAGTCAGTTTCTGCGAGTCAGGATCGAACGCGACGGCCATAAGAATTCCCTTGTTTACGTATAGAAGATGGCCAGAGGCATAGATCCCATTCTCAGTAGCACTGAGTTGAAAACGGGCGTTTTTAGGTGAGCCGAGCGAACTCACGAAGAGACCACCCGCGCCAAGG
>JACQWK010000448.1 GCA_016209525.1 Verrucomicrobiota bacterium | reverse complement strand
GATTAAGATTACGATTACGAGCGAGAAGCGGCCGGCAGTCCTTAATTCAACGGCAGTGGGGCTGGGGAGAGGAGGCCGTCTTTAAGAATAAGAAGGTTCCCCCTCTCCCTAACCCTCTCCCCGTTCGTGCCTCACGGGGAGAGGGAACTATTGCGCCGCTCAAGTATCTCGGCTCCTAGATACTTTTGCCCCAAAAATCCAATGAAAATGAGTTGCCGAAGAATTCTGTCTCACACCCCAAGGATGAAGCTTCGCGGAATGGGGGTCGCAATTTCGCGCTTCGGCGCTTAGGATGGCTCAAGAACGAATTATGCGCCGGATCTTCCTGGATCATCAATCCTCCACACCGGTGCTTCCTGAAGTCTTTGAGGCGATGCGGCCTTACTTCACTGAAGTTTTTGGGAGCCCATCCTCTTTGCACCAGCATGGACTCCAAGCGCGCGATGCCGTCGCGAAGGCGCGCGAGCAGGTCGCTTCGTTCATCAACGCGGAATCCCCTGATAACATCGTTTTCACGCCCAGCGGCACTGAAGCCGCCAATCTCGCCGTCAAAGGAGTCGCGTATGCCAACCGGCGGCGAGGAAACCACATTGTCGTTTCCGAGGCCGAGCACCCGGCGGTGCTGAATTCGGCGGAATTCTTGGAGACACAGGGCTTCGCCTGCCATCGGGTCAAAGTGGACGGCCAGGGCCGGGTGAATCCTGAGGACGTGCGCGGTGCGCTCACGGACCGGACCCTCTTGATCTGCGTGCAGTTGGCCAATCACGATATTGGCACGATCCAGCCGATTGCCGAAATCAGCGCAATCGCCCATGAACGCGGGATTCCGTTGTTCGTCGATGCGGCGTCCAGCGCCGGATGGCTCCCCATCGACGTTCAGGCGCTGGGGATTGGTTTGCTTTCGCTCGCTCCCCATCGTTTCTACGGGCCGAAGGGAGTAGGCGTGCTTTATCGAAGCCGTGGTGCGCGTGTGGCCGGCATCATTCATGGCGGAATGCAGGAAGGGGGGCGGCAGGCTGGGACCGAAAACGTCCCGGGCATCGTTGGAGCCGGTGTCGCCTGCGCGGTCGCGGCGCGCGAGAAGGCTGGATGGATCAGGCATGCGGCGGCGCTGCAAGAGCGTCTTTGGACCAGCCTGCAAGCAAGAATTCCCTATCTGAAGTTGAATGGGCCGGAACTTGGGCCTGAGCGGATCGGCACGAACTTGAATGTGAGCTTCGAGTTTCTCGAAGGTGAAGCCATCCTTCTTCGACTCGACGTCTTGGGCATTGCCGTGGCCAGCGGCACCAGTTGCGTGAGCAAATCCTTGAAAATCTCGCCGGTGCTCGCGGCGATCGGCCTGGAACACAGTCTGGCTCAAGGCAGCATCATTTTCTCGCTGGGAAAGGACAATACTCAGGAAGAGATCGGCCACACGATCGAGACCTGTGCGGCAGTGGCGGCCAAGCTTCGGGAAATGTCTCCGCGTTGGGAGGAGTTTCAGCGCGGCGGGATTGATTCGATGGTTTGTCCACGCAGTACGGCTCCTTCCGCTCTGGGTCTACTTTCCGGCTCCGGCGACCAAGTATCGGAACCATAAACAAGCGCGTAATCCGTATCGACTGCTGGTGCCGTCCAACAGTTCCCTTCCCCTCACCCTGGCCTTCTCCCCTAGGAGAGGGAAATGCCTTTCCCGCGTCCGGCTAATTTGGAGCCGCCAGTTTTTCCGCGCGCTGTGGACGGTTCTCCCTCTCCCGTGGGGAGAGGGCCGGGGTGAGGCGGAGCCAAGACCCGTCAGATTCCATCGACGTTTAAAGCTCGCCGACAGGATCAAGCTACCTGATCTTGCGGCGGGGGGCGGCTCAGACCGACCAGCCTTCGCGGTATTCGCGGCGAAGATACTTGTTGGCCTGTGACAGGTTGGCGATCTGCAGCCCGGGGCCGTCCCAGAGCAATTTTCTTTTGGTCAATTCTTCGCGCAGATGGACACGGAGCGCGACGTTGCCGAGCAGAACAACCTCTGCCAGCGGACCGGCCCAATCGAAGTTCGAACCTGCGGGTTGGCCGCCCTTGCAGGCCTCGATCCATTCCCGGTGGTGTCCGGGCGAACGGGCCAGTTTCCTCGGTGGCTCGCCGTATTCCTTCATGCGCGCTTCGGGGATAATACTGTATCCTCGTTGACTGCTCAGAATTTTGCCGCGATCACCGATCAACAGCGCGCCCGTGGCTCCCATGACGCGCCCGTCTTCCAACTCTTCCGGCCGAGGCGGCCGCGTCCCGCCATCCGACCAGGTCAACTTCACCGGCGGCATGTCGCCGCGCGCCGGAAAGTGGTAAGTGACGACGGAAGCGAGAGGGAATGTTTCTTCATTCACGCGCGTCGAACAGGCCTCGACACTGGTGGGGTAACCGAGCTTCAGCGCTCGGAAGACGGGGTCGAACGAATGGCAGCCAATGTCGCCCAGCGCGCCGGTCCCAAAATCCCACCAACCGCGCCATTTGAAAGGCACGTAGGCCGGGTGGTAGGGCCGATAGGGCGCCGGCCCGATCCAAAGGTCCCAGTCCAAAGTCGAAGGCACCGGCGGCGAGTCCGCAGGCCTGCCGACGCCTTGCGGCCAATACTCGTTAAACAGCCCGTTCGAAGGCCGATCGGTCCAGATGTGCGCCTCGCGCACAGGTCCGATGGCGCCATCCGAAACCATTTCGGAAAGCCGCCGCGTCTGCTCCGAGGCCTGGCCTTGATTGCCCATCTGGGTCGCGACCTTGTGTTCGCGGGCGGCCTCGGCCACTTTGCGCGCTTCCCAAACCGAGTGCGTCAGCGGCTTTTCACAATAAACATGCTTGCCGAGCTTGATCGCCGTCAGCGAAGCAATGGCATGAACATGGTCCGGCGTGGCCACGACGACCGCGTCGATGTCCTTCTGTTCCTCGAGCATCTTGCGGAAATCTTTGTATTTTTTGGCATTGGGGAACTTCTTGAACATTCCGGCGCCCCGCGCCCAATCCACATCGCACAAGGCCACGATGTTCTCGCCGGCGAGTTGGTTGAGGTCGCTGGCGCCCTGGCCGCCGATTCCGATGCCGGCGATGTTCAATTTCTCGCTCGGCGGCGTCTGGCCTCCGAGCCCCAGCACGCGACTGGGCAAGACCGTGAATCCAAAAGCCGAGAGCGTGGCGCCACGGAGGAAGTTCCGACGCGAGATGTGAATGGTTGGTTTTTTCATGGCCATGATGGGTTTGTCTAGTATTGACGATGCGAGCCGGAATTTCTTCAGCCTTATCAAAGAATTCATAGTTCTTGCCCTGACAGTTTTCTGACGGTAAAAAGCCTCCAGCGCGTTGAACAGAACCTTCCAAAGAAGTCGAGTGCCTTTCATGCCGCGTCAGTCTCCTTTAACCGAGAGAGCTGTTTGGAAGGACGCGACCAGACGCGTCAACGCGAAGGTCTGCCGCCGCCTTAATCCAATGAGCGACCAGGATGAGACTAATTGTGTGAAGACTCTGTTTTGAATACCCCTCACCCGTCCTGCGGACACCCTCTCCCCATCGGATGGGGAGAGGGATGGGGTGAGGGGCATGCATCTCATTGTGAAAGCGAATTGGAATTACAACGGTCCCTTTCATGGTGAAACCGAAGATGTTTGCTGAAGCCGGTGTCAGGATGCGAGCGCTGCTCATCGCGTGTCTCCTGCGCGGAGGCGCGCTCGAAATGGCTGAGGCGCAACCCGACAGCCGCTTGCTGACCACGACCGGCCAAATCAAAGCGCTGCCGGTCGAAGAAGCGAAACGTCAACTTCCTGCTCGTTTCATTGGCACCGTCACCTATTGCGATCGGGACGCGCGACAGTTGTTTGTCCAGGACGCGTCAGGAGGCATCTTCATCCATCCTGGCGACCAAAGGCCTTCCTGTCGGCCGGGCGATCAAGTCGAGGTGGAAGGAGTGACGGATTCCGGGGAGCACCGAGCGATTCTGATCGGCTCAAGCGTCCGGTTTTTGCGCCAGGGGTCTTTGCCTTCCTCCCGCCTCTACCGATACTCAGAATTGCTCGCCGAAGAAGCCGAGAGCAGGCTCGTCGATGTTTCGGGGGTTGTTCAAGTGGCCGCCGAGCAGGGACGAGGCCTGGCCCTAACGGTGGAGACGGACGGCCACCTTTTGCAGGCCTACGTGCGAAGGCCGTACGCCTTGGAGCCAATGCCAATCCTGAAGGCCCGCGTGCGAGTCCGCGGCGTCTGCGCCACCGCAGCGACCGAAGGCCAGACCTCGAAAGGCGTCCAGCTATATGTCTCCAATATCCGCGACATCGAAATTGAGCAGCCCGCCGTCACAGGCCTGTTCGCTCAGGACGTTCGTCAGATTGGAGAGGTGGCGGGATCTGTCCCCGGAGGCGACTCACCGGCGCGCGTCCGAGTTCAGGGCGTGGTGACCAATCTAGTTCCTGGACGGTCGATCATGATTCGCGATGACACGGGCAGCATCGAAGTCGAGACCAAGCAAACATCATTGGTCAATATAGGCACGGTCATGGACGTGGTCGGCACATTGAGGGGCGAGGCGTCGAGGCGGTTTCTGAGGGACGCGGAGTTTAAGCGCATTGGGTTCGTGGAGGTTGCAGGCCAACGGGCGGGTAACCAGGGACAAGTCGGGCGTGAAGTCCGATCTGAAATCGCGGCCGGGAACTCGTCAGCCTTGCGAACAGTTTATCGGATACGGCGCTTAACTGCCGCGGAAGCCGCAACCGCTCAACCTGTCCGGTTTCGCAGCGTCGTCACGTATTATGACCCGCCGCACGTCCTGTTCGTCCACGGTGGAAGGGAGGGAGTTTTCGTGAAGACTGGGGGGCAGGTGCTTGATGTTAAAGCCGGCCAAATCACGGAATTGGAAGGCGTCACGGGTCAAGGTGACTTCGCTCCATGGATTGAGCAGCCAAGGTTCGGAATCCTGGGGAATGGAGCGTTCCCGGAAGCGAAGCCTCCCAGTGCCGAAGATTTCCGCAGCGGCGCAAAGCATGGGGATTGGATTGAACTGCGGGGAGTCGTCCAATCGATCGCCAATCAGCAGGACCGCGCGGTTCTTGAAGTGGCGACCGCCGATGGACGATTCGAGGCTACGATTCCAGGATTATTGGACAGTTCGGCGCCGGTGCGCTGGGTGGATGCTCAGGTGCGGATCCACGGCGTCTGCAACATGCTGTTCGACTCCCGCCGCCAGATTACCGGCATGCGGGTGTTGGTCCCCGGGCCTGAACATATCCTCGAAGAAAAGAAAGCGCCCGCGGATCCATTTCCGATCCCGGCTCAATCCATCGCCAGCCTAAAGCAATTTGATCCGAACAACGCTCTGCTACACCGCGTGAAGGTCAATGGGACTCTGACGCATCAGCAAAGCGACGAAACCTTCTTCATTCAGGACGAGACCGGCGGCTTATTCATCGACCCGGAGGAAAAGATTCGGAGGAACCCAGGCCAGCGCGTCGAGGTCGTCGGATTTGCGGACCTGATCGGCAACTCACGCCGGCTAAGAAACGCGCTGGTTCGGGCGGTGGGATTCGGTGCGCCGCCCGTTCCCAGGCTGGCGGGAGCGGATGAATTTGCCCGCGGCGTAGTGGACGGCGAAGTCATAAGCCTGAGGGCTAGGGTGGTCGAACAGTTACACGACGACGGGGCTCAGATTCTGACGTTGCGCGTCGGCAGCCAACTCTTCGATGCCATTCTCGAAAAGCGGCTCGGGATGATCGGACAAGTGATGCCCGGAAGCCTGGGGGAGCTCACGGGCGTTTGTGCCGCGCAGGTGAGAGGGATTGGACTATCGAGAAAGCACATGCTCCTCATGCGATCGCCGCTCGACTTGAAGATTCTCGAACGACCACTCTGGTGGACAACTCGCCGCGTCATGACACTCGTTTCTTTGATGGCCGCGGTGTCCTTGGCCGGCCTGCTGTGGGTCCAGACGCTGCGGCGGCGTGTCAGCGAACAAACTGCGATCATCCGGCAACAGTTCGACCGCGAGAATTCGCTGCAACAGAAACTGCAGGAAACCCAGAAGCTGGAGAGCCTTGGCGTTATGGCCGGAGGCATCGCTCATGATTTCAACAACCTGCTCACGACGATTTTGGGCAATGTGAGCCTGGCGGAGTCGGAAGTGCGTCACGACTCCCCGCTTCGAGCCTATTTCCAGAGTATTGAGAAAGCCTCGCTCCAAGCGGCAGGCCTGTGCAAACAAATGCTTGCTTACGCAGGCGGAGGCCAGGTCGCGGCCCGGCTCCTCGATCTCTCCAGCTTGGTCGCCGAAACGCGGGACTTGCTGGAAGTATCGATCGGCGGAAAGCAAAAGTTGCGCTTCGACCTGGCGAAAGATCTCCCGGCGGTGAGCGCGGACGAGGCGCAAATTCGCCAAGTGCTGCTCAACCTCGTGATCAATGCTTCGGAAGCGATCGGCGACCAACTGGGGATCATCGGCATCAGCACCGGGACTACGCGAGTCAAACAGGACGACTTGCTGGAATGCCACGGAACCACGGAACTGACGCCGGGCGAGTACGTTCGCTTGGACGTGGCGGACACAGGCTGCGGCATGAGCCCCGAAATCCAGGCCCGAATCTTCGATCCCTTCTTTACCACCAAATTCACGGGACGCGGGCTTGGCTTGGCGGCGGTGTTGGGCATCGTGCGCGGACACGAAGGAGCGCTTCGAGTCCGGAGCCAACCAGGCCGCGGCACAACGTTCCGGCTCTTATTGCCTCCGGCGCCCGCCGGGGCCGCCCAGCCGCATCGCCTCATAAATGGCCCTCCAAGCTGGAAAAGCAAAGGAACGATACTGCTGATCGATGATGAGGAACCGGTCCGGAAGGCGGTTGGGCGAATGCTCGAATCCTTCGGTTTCGAGGTCTTGTCCGCGGAGGGGGGCCGATGCGGGATCAACCTCTTCCGAGAACAGGCCAGCCGAGTTGATCTGGTGCTGCTGGATCTCACCATGCCCGATTTGAACGGATTGGAGGTATTTCGGGAGCTAAAGCAGATCCAGCCTGAAGCGCGAATTCTTGTCATGAGCGGCTACTCGGAACAAGAAACCGTCGCCAAATTCGAGGGCAACGGCTTGGCCGGCTTTCTCTCCAAGCCCTTTAAGACCGAAGAACTCAGCAGGATGCTCCAGTCGGTTTTGGGGGAGCGGTGAAGCACACTCGCGGCTCCGGAGTGATCGGCGTGGCCCCTCTCCCTCGAGGGAGAGGGAGGATTGTCCTCCGCGTTTGGAGGTGCATGAACGCCGATAGTCCGTCCTCGCGGAAGCGAGCTAAGACCTCCTCGAGCGAAAAGAGCTCGGACGCGAGACTGAGGAAGTGTTCTCCAAGCTGACCAAAACCTTGTTCACCGGCGGCGCCGGCGCATATGCCCAAAATAATAACCGCCGCTCAAGCGCACCCCGCGAACCTTGCCCGGATAACCGGGCTTGGCCCCTGGCTTGTCCTCTTCGAACAGCGCCGTGTATTGGTAGTGGAATTTCTCCAATTTCACCCGGGGAATCTTCTGGCTGATGAAGCGCTCAATTGCGTGAACGTGCGTCGCATCCTCGGCCACCATGATCGTGAAGGCATCGCCGGTCGCTTCCGCGCGTCCGGTGCGGCCGATGCGATGGATGTAATCTTCCGGGTGCTGCGGCACGTCAAAATTAATGACATGGCTTACGTCGGCGATATCCAGCCCGCGCGCGGCGATGTCGGTGGCCACCAGCACTTCGAAACGGCCGTCCCTGAAACCGCGCAGCGCCTGCTCCCGCTCCCGCTGCGTGCGATTGGAATGAAGCACCGTGACCGCGTGGCGGCTGCGCTTGAGCAAGTGCGCCACGCGATCCGCGCGATGCTTGGTCCGGCAGAACACAATCACCGAATCGTAGTTCACGCTCCGCAGCAATTCGAGCAGCAGGTCCGTCTTCTGAGCTTCGGCGACAGGATAAATGACATGTTTGACCGTCTCAGCCGGGGAACGGCGGGCGCCGATCTCGATTGTCTCCGGCTTCCTCATCGCCCAGTGGATGAGCGATTCAATCTGAGGCGGGATGGTGGCTGAGAAGAGCGAGGTGTGGCGGTCGCGCGGACACCGCTCAATAATTCGCCGCACATCGGGAAGAAATCCCATGTCCAGCATGCGGTCGGCCTCGTCCAAGATGAGATATCGCACCGCATCGAGACGGCAGTTGCCGCGACCGATATGGTCCAACAGGCGGCCCGGTGTGGCGACAATCACATCCACACCGCGATGGAGAGCATCGGTCTGCAGACCATAGCCGACGCCGCCGTAGAACACCGCCACCGTGAGGTCGGTAAAGCGGGCGAAGTCACGAAACGCGGTCTCGACTTGGGCGGCCAACTCGCGCGTTGGCTCCAACACCAACACGCGCGATCGAGGTTCGTGCCGGCCCAGCCGGCAGAGAATCGGCAATGCGAAAGCGGCCGTCTTCCCCGTGCCTGTTTGAGCGCTTCCGATGACGTCGCGGCCCGCCAAGATCAAAGGAATGGCGCGAAGCTGAATGGGGGTCGGCTCCAAATAACCCATGGCACGCACGCCTTCGAGAATCCGCTCCGAGAGGCCAAGACTTTTAAACGGCATGCCAGGATTATCCACAATTCAGGCAGAGTAAAAAGGCTAAAACTTGATCATTGATCACCGGCAGGCGCTCGTTTATATGATCTGCGTTACTCAGGCAATTTGGGCCAAATCGATTGATTTGATATCATTGGGATTAGCCCCGTGAACTTCCGTTTTCTCATTGACCACCGAATCATTTTGGTGTCGAGATGAACGGCTATCGTCCCTGTGGACTGACTGCAAAATGGCGAAACCTTTACGCAATAACGGGCACCATGCGCATTCCGCGACCACCACGCGTTACGACGCCCACCATCAGGTGCTCGATCGAACCTACGGCGCGCTCGCCGATCTGAGACGCGAGTTGGCGGATTCGAAAGCCGCGATCGCGGCGCGGACGGAGATTCTCAATGCCTTCGCCGCTTGCGCCGATTCTCAACGGTCCTGGTTGCTCTTGGAGGACTACTTTGAAAAGCTTTCCCTGGCGCGCCGGGACTTTGCGGGTGAGGAATGGTGGCCGCGCTTGCTCCAGGCTCAGGGTCAGGCGCGCCTGGAGGGGTTGGCCCTTCTTTTTCTGCGTTCGAATCGCCCATTGCCAAACGAGCTGGCTTCTCATGCCAATTACGAACAACTCGCGGCGATGGAGCAAGCCGAGCAGGAGCAACGATTATCGAGATTTCTGGACGAGTGGCTGCTGCCGCCGGCTCGGATTCACCTCGACTCGCCCCGGGCCTCGCTCAGAGTTCTTTGCGAGGCGCGCCCGCTCGAGGACCAGCCCATCCTACATCAACTCAAGGTTCAGTTTGCGTTGTTTCGGCCGAAGAGTGGCGAGAAAGTCCGTATCGTCAGTGAAATCGTCGAACTGGGAACTCGTTCCGGCCACGAACAGGAGCTGTTCGCCCCCTCCGACTGGGACTTCATCTTGTGGTTAAAGGACCTCTACGGCGAAAAGAAGTTCGACCGGGAATGGCTCACGTTGGACGGCATGGAACTGCTGCAATGGCTCGCGCGATGGGGACAGACGTCCCGACTCGAGCTGGGCAATGAGAAGTCCCTGCGTTTTCACGGCCAATTGGGAGAGCTCAACCCCCACCTCGAGACCGTGGACAACGATCTCTTCTTCACCCACCGGCTGCTGCTTCCCGGAAGCGAGCCATGCGCGCCGGTGGCCGCGCGATTTTTCGCCGGCTATCCCACGCTGATTCTGGTGAACGAGACGTTTTACCTCCTGCGCAATCCCGGCCCGCCCGGCCTATTCTCCGCCTGGATCAGTTCGCCGCGGCTGCCGGTCCGAAGATTGAGCCACAGGCTTCTCACTCACTTGCGCAAGAACGGATCTCCCAAGGACCTGGCCTGGCAGACCCTCTGCGCCGCGCATCCGGCCGTTCCGCAATTTGTTTTTGAGCTCAATGAAGACACGGTGCGGTTGCGGTTATTGGCTCAAAGCGAACTGGATCAGAGCGTGTGGCAATGGAACGGCAACGAATGGCAAATGACGAAGCCCGCCGCGAAACAGAAGGACAAACCCCAGATTCTGGATGACCCGCGGCTCGAACCTGCGGCGGATTGGCTTCGCCGTCTGGACTGGTTCACGCCGGAACCGGGTCTTTGGGTTGGCGATGCCAACGACCAATTTCTGAATGCGCTCGCGGCCGCGTGGCCCGATCGCCCCACCCAGGCCGAGTACCTGGGAAATCCGGCGTTCCACCGTCTGTTTTTGTCGCCACGGAGACTCCGGCCCAAGTTATTGGTTCAGGGAAGCGGAATCGATTGGTTCTCGGTCTCGGCGGCTTGGGAGGCCGAGGGATTGAAACTAACGTCGGCTGATTTGGAGCGCCTGCGCAGTGCCACGGGCCGATTCGTGAAACTGCCCGACGGCGGATGGATGGAGCTGGATTGCGCCGCTGTCCGCGCCGCTCATGAAGCCGTTTCCGATCTCGGTTTGGAAGGGCTCAGTCCGGTGGCGCAACGAGTGGACCTGGCTAAAGCCTCTCATCTGGATGAAGCCACTCTGAACCGTTTCCAGGATCAGTCTTCGACCAAGACGCTGCGCCAACGGTTGGCCGAGTTCAGCGGAGTCCCGATCGTCGAGATTCCGCCGGCCGTGCAGGCGGAGCTTCGGCCGTATCAGAAAGACGGCTTCAACTTTCTCTGCCATCTCACCGAGCTCAAGCTCGGCGGGATTCTGGCGGATGACATGGGGCTTGGCAAAACCTTGCAGACTTTGACTTGGCTGGCCTGGTTGCGCGAGGAAAACCCGAAGAAACGCAAACCCGCTCTGGTGATTTGCCCGGCTTCAGTGCTGCACAATTGGCGGCGCGAAGCGAACCGGTTTGCGCCGCACCTGCAGGTGCTGGTGCTGGAAAGCGGCGCTGCCCGGCACAATCTGCGAAAACAAATCCCGCAGCACGATTTGATCGTGACGAATTACGCGCTGCTGCGGCGGGACCTCTCGGCCTTGCAGAAGTTCGAATTTCGGGCGCTGATTTTGGACGAGGCGCAGTTCATCAAAAACCCCACGGCCCAGGTCACGCAGTGCGTCAAACAGCTCAAAGCGGACCACCGCTTGGCGCTGACGGGAACGCCGCTGGAAAACCGGTTGCTCGATCTGTGGAGCATCGTCGATTTCGTTCAACCCTCGTATTTGGGCACGCAAGCGGACTTTCACGACAATTACGAACCGAAAGGTGAGGACGCGGCGTGGGCGCAACAGATCGCCCGGCGGCGCCTTTCGGCCAAGATACGCCCGCTCATGCTGCGCCGGCTCAAACGGCAAGTGGCCCAGGATCTGCCGGACCGGATCGAGCAGCGACGCGACTGCGAACTCACCGAAGAACAACGGAAATTGTACCTGGCCGAACTCCGCCGCAGCCGCGAGCAGGTCCAGCAGGCCGTCAACGAGAAGGGCCTGGCGAAAAGCAAGATTCACATTCTGGCGGCGCTCACGCGTCTTCGGCAGATTTGCTGCCATCCTCAACTCGTCGGCAATGATTCGGCTTCGGGCAAAACCGAGACCTTGTTCGAATTGCTGGAACCGCTGGTCGCCGAGGGTCAGAAGGTGCTCGTCTTCAGTCAGTTTGTGCAAATGCTGAGATTGCTCGAAGACGAGTGCCAGAAACGGCAGTTCCCGATCTACCTCTTATGCGGAGAAACTAAGAACCGGCAGGATGTCGTGCAGGCGTTTCAGGACGACCCAAACGCGTCCGTCTTCCTGCTCAGCCTCCGCGCGGCGGGCACCGGTCTCAACTTAACCACGGCAAGTTACGTAGTCCTCTATGATCCGTGGTGGAACCCAGCCGTGGAAGCCCAGGCGATTGATCGATCACACCGCATTGGCCAGACGCGCACGGTCAATGCCTACCGGCTGATTGCGCCCGGCACCGTGGAAGAAAAAATCTGGGAACTCCAGCAGCGCAAAGCGCAGACGATTACCGACGTGCTGGGCGAAGAAGGATTTGCGCGCAGCCTCACCAAGAGCGACCTGGAATACTTGTTCGCCGAGGACTAGCCAAGATTTGAGCTTTCAATCTTGAAATTTGAGATCCGGAGGTTGGCTGTCCGGCTTGGATTCGAACCAAGAAACAAGGGGTTTTCTTCGTTGCTCATGCTTGCCTTTCTGTGCCAAATCTTGCCGCTACCGATACACACAATCGCCAGTAATTGCAAGCATTTTGTTGCATTGAGCGGCAACGAACGGAAAGAAATCTTGTGCCAAATCGTGTCCAAACCAAGCCGTGTGCCAAACTGTGTCTGCCGTCAGAGAGGCTGGAAATCTGTGCCAAACTGTGTCTGAAGTCCTGGCGGCTAGCCTTTCCTGCGGCCTACGTCTGAAACGGCTCTATGAAGCCAACTGTGCGCAAAGGCGGGGTATCGTAGTGTGATTCCCCGTCCGAGTGTGATCGTCCGCGCGGGAATGGATGGCGCCGGCTTCTCAGGTAGGTTCAGACAGACATGCGATTAGAGGAAAAGCTGAGCGGATTCTTGACGCGCCAGCAAGCGGCCCAGCGTGAAACCTCGACTCGCCTGCTGGGAAGGAAGACGGGGCGGGGTAGCGGGGTGTGCGCCGGTTGGCCGATTGGGATACCTATGGGTCCCCGGAGCACTCTTGGGGTATTACGCGAATCGGGTGCGTTCCTGCGTGTCAGTTCTTCCATCCAGCGACTTTGGACAGCGCAACGTTGAACGCTCGCGCTTTGGTCAAATAGCCGCTCCCAAACCAGATGCTATCCAGGTGCTGTGATGGATCCTGTTTGGTTGTCCGATAGTCAACAAACTGGGTGACACCGTTGTAAGCCGCCCACAGAGTGCCCCGTACTTTTTCTGCGCCATTTCCCCAGCCAGATTCAGAAAGTTCGCACGACTTCTGGCGGGCGGCTTCAACCCGTTTCCTGGCCCGCACATCCGTCTCGTCGGCGGGCATTGGAAAAACGGCCGACAAATATTCTGTCAACCGGCTCTTGGTGACCTGGATTTCGGCGAGCTGCTGAAATTCATTTCCGATCTTTTGGAAGCGGTCGGTGATGATGCCGAGGTTGATCTTGGCCACCTCCAGACGCCTCTCCAGGGAACTGGTGTGACTGATCTTCAACGTTGGCCCAGAACTGAACGCCATCGTCAGGGTGTTCTGGCAGACAACGCGAATTGGAGTAAACTTGACCTGCACACTGCTCTTTCCGTCGTGACTGTTACTCAGGAGCAGAAACTTTTCGGAAACGTCCTCGCCTTTCACCCGAATCTCGCCGGGAAGTTTGGCCAGAATCCAGACCCGTTCGCCGCTCCCCAAGACGCCTGCCGTGTGATAAATCGCTGCGCCTTGGCCGACAATGTCGTCAAACCACACGAACGCAGCTCGGTTTTGCAGCGGTTCATAGCTCGCGCCGACAATCCCCAGAGGGGTAGGATGGGATTGATCGCTTCTGGCAACGGCGAAGGTCCCCTTGGCTTCCCGATATTTCTTTCCGTCCTTGAGGTAGATCGGGACTTTCGTCACTTCCCAATCGAGGCGAGCCGCTTTGATGGCTTCGACAGACGTGGCCGGGTTATTCAATTTTTGTCCCAAGCCATGCCAGGGGACATCGCCGGCATACATCATGGCGGCTTGGCCATTTTCGAGGAAAAGTTCATGTGCCATACGTCAACCCTTTCTTTTGAGATTTCAGTTTCTGCCAGAGTAGCACAACGGGTGGGACAAAGGCTGTCCCACGATTCTCAAAATCAACGCTCCAAAATCTTCTTCAAATCATCGTGCCAATCGTCGTCCTGATATTCGCCTTCGTCCAGAATTTGGAAGCGGAACTTCCGGTCGCGGAAGCCTTCGCCTAGCTCCTGCCAACTGACCTTCTTTCCGACCTCCTCGAAAAGCCGCGCCAAGTCGCGTTTATAGTTGGTGTCCTCGTTGCCCTTCAGTTGACCGCCTTTGCTCTCCACAACCAGCACTTCGGGGATCGGCTCTTTCGTCTTGTTGCCCTTCTGAACAACGAAGTCAGGATAGATGGGATTGCGCCTGTACCCCTGTATCGCGAACTGGTTTTGCCCGACCACATTCCGATACCACCAAAGCACCTTCGCATTCCGGTCGAGCGCGAGCGCGACACTCCTTTCGTACTCATTCATGTTGTCAGCCACCCAGTCGAACAGACTCCGCTCAACCGGCTCGCCATCGTCATGGTTCAACCGGCGCGGCGCGTCGATGTCGAGGCAGCGGGGGATTTCAAAACGACCTTCGACACATTCAAGGTAGAAACAGATCTCGCCCGCCTTGTGCATTTTCTTGAAGAGCTGCTCGGTGATTTCGTCCGTGTTGCGTCGAATGAATCCGTCAATCCTCTCGCGCAGCGGGAACTTGAGCAGGTTTAACTGACCCTGCCATTTCTTCAATCGGTCGCACACGCCTTCCACCACGACTCTGATTTGCTTCGCGCTGAACCACGAGAAGTCCAGGTTCGCCACGAGCCACGACTTCACCGCTTCATCGTCCTCAAGAAGACCCTGAAGCTCCAGCGCCTTCTGCTCCGTTTCCTCGCCGATGCTGATTTGCCAGAAGTACGCCTTGCTCTGCTTCAGGTCCTCCGACAAATCCCAGTCAATCTTCTCGTAGTCGAACTTCTCGACCTTCATCTTGGCGAGCAAGTGACGGTAATAATCCAGCGCCGTGATTTCCCGGTCTTCCTTCACGCAGAAGCGCGGCAGAAAAATGCGCCCTTGAAACGGTTTCTTGTAGAACCTGAGGTAGAAGTCTCGAATCTTCACTTGGCGGCGCGGCGCTGGCTTCCCGCCTTCTCCACTACGGTCCACGACGCTCTCCAAATCGCCTTCGTAACCCTCCTTTTCGAGAGCTGACTTCACTTCAGCCGAAACCTCTTTGGCCTTTCGGCGCAGGCAAAAGACGTAACTCTGATTCAGTTCGTCGAACTCGGTTCGCCGCTGTCTCGGCTGTCGCAATACGCGGCCGACTAATTGCGTCATGCTCTTTGTGCTGCCTGTTCGCGCCAGCGAAACCAGGATGTACGCGAACGGACAATCCCAGCCTTCCTGGAGCGCCTGCTTCGTGATAATCCACTCCACCGGACAATTCTCATCCATCAGGTCAATCCCTTCGATGTCGTCCTTCTCCGATGTCTTGATGGCGACAGCCCGTTCCGTCACACCCAAATGCTGAATCAGATATTCTTTCACTTGCTCGCTGTGGATGAACTTCGTGTCGAGTTGGTCTTTCCCGGTGCGCTCCACTTGGACGAGCACAATTGGGCGAATGAGGTAGCCAGTGCTGTGATAGTGCTTGAGCGCAGTCTTGCTCAACTCCTGCCGCTTGTCCCGTGCCGCCGTGAGCACGTCCTTCCATGAAGTCACGTTGTTGTTGGCGACATTCAACGGCAGCTTAATCATGTGCTCGTTCAGCAACTCCTTGCCAGAGACTTCAACCAGGACGTTCGCCTCGCCCTTGGGCGGCGTCGCCGACAATTCAACCACGATGCGCGGATTGAACGACTCGACCGTCTTGCGGGCCAGCTTGCTCGTCCACTTGTGCCCTTCGTCGAGAATCACTGCTGGCTCGTTCACCCGCACAAGATTCGCGAGCGACGTTTTCACCAGATGCGCTCCGCGCTGCTCGTCGTCTTCCAGCATGTCCAGATCTGAAAACTGTTTCTTCAGCTTCTTGTGTTTCTCCGGCTCATCTTCAGGTGGAAAGTGCGAGATAATGTTGCCGCCGCTGTCGCGAAAGAACTTCAGCGTCTCCTTGTCCTGTCGGTTCGTACCTTGCAACTTGATGACCAGAATATTCAGGCACGTTGCGATCTGGCTGGGCGTGATGCGGGCAATTTCGTGCTTCTCCCAAATCTCAATCCGCTGCGACAGCGCATGGCGAAGCGACTCGTTGTAGAAGTCCGCCCGGTCGCGAAGTCGTCGCAAGGTGTCCTTGTAAATCTGGTCGCTGGGCACCACCCAAAGCACGAGGCCAGTCCCGCGCCGCTCTTTTAGAATGGTCTGGTAGATGGTTCCCAAAATCCGCGTCGCCAGCAGTGTCTTGCCGCCGCCTGTGGGTACCTTGATGCAGAACGTCGGCAAATCTTTCCCGAGGCCGTTCTGACGTCCGAAGAAAAGCGTGTGCCCCCCCACCTTGAGCCAGGCCGCGTAGGACGGCGCGGACTCGCCCTTCTTCTTCGCTGCTTCCAAGGCTTGCAGATAATCCTGCACCTCGCTCAAAACGCGCTTCTGGTAATTCTTCAGTTCCACGGCGACGCGCTCACTTGAGGTTAAACGGCACAATCATCGTGCGCACGCGTTTGCCGTGAGCTTCCTCCCATTCCAGAAGCTCGCTCCGGTGAATCCAAATTTTCTCGCAATAGATGACGAGATTGGGGTTCCTGTCTTTGGCCGCGACCTTTTTCAGGAACTCGGCGTCGAGAGCTTGGTCGTCCCTATGGTTTGGTGTGTAAAGCAGATAAAAACTGGTGCTGCCGCGCTGCCCAATCTTTCCCGTCTTCGCGTCTGACTCGTCCTTGTTCCAAACCGTGCTCGTCTCCGTGTAGAAGATGTATTTCGCGATTTCCTCGTAGGCGGGCGGGTTCTTGGTGATGTCGCGATCCTCGCCGAGGATTGGCTTCTCGCTCAACCGAGCGTACGCAAATTCGCCGCCAAGACCGCCCACTTTCTGGACTTTCCCTTTGGAATTCTTAAAGCTGTAGCCGCTCATCACACGGCGCACACGCTCCGCAGTGACCCGTTGACAAATATTGAAGTTCTGCTCCTCATGCTCCTTGGTGTCGAACGTCTGCTGAACTATGACAAAGGTTCGGTTTCCTTGATCCTCTGCGTTTAGCGCCAGCGCCGCGTGTCCGGTTGTACCGCTTCCAGCGGTACAGTCGAGAACCATCTGGCCCGGTCGGGTTGTAATTTGAATGACCCGTTTGATCAGTTCGGTCGGCTTTGGATAGGGAAAGTTTTTCGTTGAAGCTCCGAGTATGCGAATGACTTCACGAGTCGCCTCCTGAGTGTGACCGACCTCGTCATATGGCCAAAGCGTTTCCGGTACTCGCCCCTTCTGCACATCAGCTAGGAATTTCTTTCGGCGAGGCATGTTATTGCCATCCTCACCGAACCAAATTTCGTTATTGGCGATGAGATCCAGCATTTCCACTTCCGGGTGGCGCCAACTCGTTCCCGGCTGCGGAGTCCACTCCTTACCTGAAGGTGCCGTAATCGTGTAAACGGAATTATCGCGGTGTTCGTTGCGCAGCAAGTTGTCAGATGCCCAAGGGCCTCGAGGATCGTTGTCGGGATTTGAATAGCGCTCGTTTTGTTCTTTGGTTCGGGGCAAAAGGATCCTATCCCACTGCTCGGCGCGCTTAGCGTAGCAGATCAGGTATTCGTAGGAGGTCGAAAACTTCTTTGCCGCAGGTTTTGGAGCGAAGACCTTTTGCCAGGCCACAGCGGCTAAAAAATTTCGCACGCCAAAGATGTCATCCATCAGCATTCGAAGGTGCTGAACCTCATTGTCATCAATCGAAACGAAGATGGTCCCGTCGTCGCGCAGAAGCTCCTTGAGCAACTGCAAGCGCGGATACATCATGCAACACCACTTGTCGTGACGGCAGGCGTCCTCCTCCTCTTTGCCGACCACCTGCCCAATCCACTCCTTGAACTGCGGTTGCGTCAGATTGTCGTTATAGACCCAGCCTTCGTTACCCGTGTTGTAGGGCGGGTCGATGT
>JACQWK010000447.1 GCA_016209525.1 Verrucomicrobiota bacterium | reverse complement strand
GTGATCATCCTGCCGCTGGCCCAATGGCCGAAGGACTCGCGGAGCCGTTCGACGCGCATCGGAGCAGGCAAGCTTCAACGCCCTGCGACGGCAGGCAATGCCGTGCCGCCATCGACGCTTCTCCCTCTCCCAGCGGGAGAGGGCCGGGGTGAGGGCGAACAAGCCGCTGAATACGCTGAAGTCCCTCCGCCAAACGCGAGCGAACATGCCTCCACGACTGAGAGCGGTGCCAAGCCATGGACACTGAGCGCGAGATTCCTGACGCCGGGGCCTGGGCGAGAGGCCGAGATGAAGTCCGGCGTCCTCGATCGAGCCGTTGCAGGGACGTTTCGAAGGGACGCTGGGAGCTGGCCGCTCGCTCTGGCCGGCGTCTGGGCGCTCATCGCTTCCGTGCTGACGAGCCGCTTGCTTCGAGCCGGTTTCGGCTTGCGCAGACTCAAACGACTCAGCAGCTCCGCGCCGGCCGGGCACCAGGAACGATTCGAACGGTGCGCGAAAATGTTTGCGTGCCGGCGCGCGGTCGAGCTGCGAATCTCCGCTGAAGTCCGCGGTCCGATGGCCGTGGGGCTCCGCCGCCCTGTGGTTTTGGTCCCGGAGCAACTTCTCCCGAGACTCTCGATGGGCGAGTTCGAACAAATCTGTCTTCACGAACTGGCTCACTTGCGGCGGTGGGACGACTGGACGCAACTGGCCCAACACGCAATTGGCGCGCTTTACTTCTACCATCCGGCGGTGCTTTGGATTTCTCGGCGGCTCCAATGGGAGCGCGAGGTGGCTTGCGACGACTGGGTTGTTTCGACGACGGGGGAATCCAAGCCCTACGCCCTCTGTCTCACGAAACTAGTCGAACTCACCAAGCTGAGTGAACGCCTGGCGCTGGCCCCCGGCGCTTGGATCGCCAAGAGCCAACTCGCGCGACGAATCTCCATGCTGCTCGATCGCCGGCGCGACGCATCCGTTCGAACTTCGAAATTGGCTTGCGGATTGGCCCTCGTGCTTCTCGTCGGGGCTCTGGCAGGTAGTTTCAGGCTCTCGCCGTTGATCGCGATTGCGCAGGATAGTTCGCTCCCTCAGATGGCGGAGAGTCCCGTCATTCAAGCACTGAACAAGGAACTGGCCCTGGCTGAAGCGCGCTTGGACGAAATCAAGATTCGTTACACAGCCGAGCACCCCGAATACAGGGCCGCGGAAGCGAAGATCAAATCCCTTCGCGCCGCGCGAGAAAACCAGGCGAAAACATTGATCGAAGCCCTCCGGCTCAAAGCCAGCATGACGGATTCCGGAGCGCAGGTGTTGAGCCGGCTCGCGGCAGACTTGGAGGAACAAGGCGCCAGGCTCGATCAATTGCGCAAAGAACAGGAAATCCTCAAGCGCGAGGTTGCGGACAAAGCGCTGCTTTACAAAGCGGTCCTGGCCAAATTGGAAAAGAAGACCGCGGAATTCGACGAGCGCCGCGACGCCGGTGCTGCTCAAGGCCCTGTCGTTTCTATTTCAGCCACTGGTCAACTCTATTTTCGGGACAAATCAGTCACAGAAACAGAGTTGAAGAATCAACTCAACGCCGCGTTCAGCGCCACAAATTCGCCGGGATTCTTGACCCTTGTTCCCGATCCGGCAACCCCGATGGAGAGTTTGATTCGCGTTCTCAACCTTGCCAAGGAATCGGGCGCCTCGACTCGGCTCCCCGTCATAACTGCAGGTGCTAACGCCGAGAATGGGGCGGCGCGTCGAATCAACGAGGATCTCCTGAAAGTCTTCCTTCAGAATGAGGAATACCGAGGACATCGTTCACTCTTCATGGAGATCACGCCGGATGGCCTGGTCATTTCATTCCTGGATCTCGAGAGTCATCCTTTCTTCGAGGCGGGCTCGGCCGCGTTCACGCCCTACGGACAATGGGTCTTCGACACTGTGGCGTGGGAAATCGCCAGGTATCCGTCAGCCCAGATTGAACTGGAGGGCCACACGGAAAAGAACTTCAAGCCGGTCCGCGACGGCTCCGGCAGTTGGGAGCTTTCTTCCGACTGGGCGCACACGGCTCGGCGAAGGTTGTTGCAGAATGGGGTGCGGGAATCCCAAATCCTCAAAGTCACCGGATACGGCGGCACCAAGCCGTTGAAGGATCGGAAACCCGAAGATCGCTCCAATCGAAGAGTGAGCCTGTTGATTCGGGGCATGGTGGAGCGTTCCCTCCAGACCGCCGCGGTCTTGGGTGAAGTCGCGAAAACGGGCGTGGTGACGCTGCGCGGCGAACAAACCGTGGATATCATTGAAGCCATCGCCGAAGCGGGCGGTTTCACCGCCAATGCCAACAAGAACAGGATTCAACTCACCCGCCGCGGCCTGACGACGACCTACAAATTCGACGAGTTGCGAAAGATCACCGATCCAGCGAAGAGAGTCTGGCTGAGCCCCGGCGACATTGTTTACGTCCCGGAGCGAATTTTTTGAAAGGCTCAGGACTCCTGATCCCACAGGCAAGTTCTCAACGCCCATGGAATTTGACTGGCGCGCTGTTCCCCTCACCCTGGCCCTCTCCCCAAGGAGAGGGAATCCGTGCCACAGCGTTCAGCCAAACACGGATGGCTGAATATTTCCGCGCACGGCGATCGATTCTCCCTCTCCCCTGGGGAGAGGGCCGGGGTGAGGGGGAAGGGCCCGTCAGACGACACGATCAGGGTCAGCGCAATTCCACGAAGTCAGGAGCCCTGAAGCTCGTGCAATGCGTGCTTCCGCCGGCTCTCTCGAGTTCAGGCTCTGCTGCCGAGTTCGTGCGGATGTGGGCATCCGTGCTCCGATGATCGGCACTTTCGCTGCAGTGCCACCCTCTTTTTGGGTGTTTGGCGGGTTCCTTACCTGAAATCCAAAGCGGCGCTGAGTCGCCTCACCAGTTCCGGTTTGATCACTTTTCCCATGGCATTTCGAGGAAAATCCTGAATGAGCTCGAGCCGTCGAGGCGTCTTGTAAGGCGCCAGTTTGTCGCCGCACCAGGCGCGGAGATCATCGAGAGTGAGAGTCTCGCCGGCTTGCGGGATGACGCACGCGGTCACGATCTCGCCCCATTGCTGATCCGGCACCCCGATGACGGCCACTTCCCGCACCGCAGGGTGTTCCCGGAGCACTTCCTCGATTTCCAGCGCGGAAATCTTGTAGCCCGCGCTCTTGAGAATATCGACTGAAGCGCGGCCCCGGATGCACAGGTAACCGTCCCGCATTTCCGCAATATCGCCGGTCAAGAAGTATCCTTCACGAAAAGATTCACGCGTCGCCCCCAGATTTCCCCAGTATTCCCTGAACAGCGACGGCCCGTTCACTTGGATCTCGCCCGGCATGCCCTCGGCTGCGTCTTGACCTGATTCCGAAACAACGCGGACGCGCAAGCCGGGCAGCGGCCGGCCGACGGTCCCCGGCCGCCGCTCTCCACGGTAGGGATTGGAGATCGCCATGCCGATTTCGGTCATGCCGTAGCGCTCCAGAAGAGCCTGTCCCGTCAAATCGCGCCAGCGGGTCCAGAGCCGAGCGGGCAAGGCTGCGGAACCTGAAACGGCAAGCCGCAATTGGCCGGCGGCCTGCGCCCAACGTTGCTGCGTCGCTGAATCCTGCCGCTCCCAACAGTCGATCAATTGATGGTAAATCGTGGGCACGGCGTAAAACACGCTGGCGTGCCGCGCGGCAAACTCGTCCCAAACTGCGCGGGCAGAGAACGTGTCGAGGAACCGCAGTTTGGCTCCGGCTCGGAGTGCGCCGAGCAAACCATTGACCAAGCCGTGAATGTGGTGAAGCTGAAGCACGTGCAGAAGCTCGTCCTCAGAACTCCATTCCCACGCGTGGAAGAGGACATCCACTTGGGCGGCGAGACTGGCATGGGTGTGGACAACTCCTTTCGGCTGGCCGGTCGTGCCGGAGGTGTAGAGGATCAAGGCGGGCGCTTCCGCAGTCACACTTACATCCCTCGCCAGTGGACCGCCCGCCTTCAGCGAAGCCGCCTCGATCACTCTCGGATCGGCGTCTTTTGATTTGGCCAAAGCAACCGCCTCCAGCGTCACCGCATGGGCCGAAGGTTCGAAGATAATCCGTGAAACGCCGGCATCTGCGATTTGGTGGGCCAATTCGCGCGCCGCAGCACGAACCGAAAACGGGACCGCGATGCCACCGGCTCCGAAGATCCCCAACAGCAACGCGACCGACTCCTTCCGACGCGGCAGAAAAAGGCCAACGCGATCGCCCTGAGCCAGGCCGTGGCGCCCGACCAGCGCCTCGGCCACGTGCGCCGCACGGCTGGCTAGGCCGCTGTAAGACCAAGCGCCCGCTAAGTCGATCACAGCGGGTTTCTCGGGCGATTTTAGGCCAAATTCGAGGTACTGCATGCGAAAGGATGAGAGAGGGTTGCGAGTTCAGTTCGGTGGAGACAAGCATTTTTTAGAGCGGGTTTTGAGATTGGGTGGAACGGGCTACCAGCCCGTTTTCGGCGGCAACCTGCCGCCGAAAACAGCGGCAGGCGGGACACCCGCCTCTACCGGCGACGGCATGTCGCTCGCCAGATTCAAATTCGTCAACGTGCCGCAGCTTCTCATTCATTGCGGGCGACTCGAACTTCTCCTTGTTCACATCCCGCTGAACAGTCGCTTCGCCACTGTCCGAGCGGAACCAGCAATTCTCAGTTTGACGACAGGCACGACCTGCGACCCGCTTGTAGTCCCGGCTTTAGCCGGTTTTCTCGCGCTGGCCGGCTAAAGCCGGGACTACATACGGGTCATAATGAGAATTGCTGGAGCGGAACTGCTTGCCTCGCCACCGCGAGTATGACTTCTCAATTCTGGCGCGCCTGTTGGATACCTACACCATTCTCTACGGCTTCGGTCTGGAGGACGCGATCCTGAAGAAGCTTGGCCGAAACCATGCGCTGAAGGTCATCGCGAAGTGACTTTGCCTCGGACATGCATCTCACTCCAGAACCCGCTCCATCGCGCCGCCAGTGTCGCGTAAATGCCGGTCAGCGTCAGAATGTCCTCGATCTCGACCCATTCGTCGGGCGCATGCAGATTGTCACCGCGCGGGCCGAGCAGCACTGCCGGCATCTTGCCCACTTCGCCATAGATGCCCAGGTCGCACGAGAACGCCGCGCCGCCAATGCCCGGCTTGTTTCTGGCATATTGCTCGAAGGCCAGCACGACCGCTTTTACGGCCGCGCTCTCGGGGGGTGTTTCCCACGGCTTCACGAAATGATAGGTGCGCTCGAGTTTCAACTCGAACGGTTGTAGCGCCGGATCTTTCGCGCCGTGCTCTTTCCAGAACGCGCGGAACCGCCGGTAGAATTCCTTTTCGCTCATGCCAGGATGGCACCACACGATCCAGGCGATTCTGGCCAGCAGCGGTGTGCCCATTTGAGTGAACTCGCCCGGCTCTTCGGTCGTGATGTGCCACGGCAGAACGTTGAGTTGCTTGCCCGGAGCAGTGAAGAGCGGATGCCGGTTTTGCGCGCGCCACTTCGCCTGCCACTTTTGAAACAGCTTGGTGGCCCTGGCGGCCCCGTGCAGAGGGTTGGCAATCGCCTTCCCCATGTAAGCCATGCCGCCCCGACCGGTGAGCGTCAGATCACCGAGGAATGCCCCGAGACACGCGGGGCAAATCTCCATCCGCGTTGGCTCGCTGATTATGGCGAAGTCCGCGTTGTGCCCCCGCAGCCGAGCGGCCAGCGTCCCGTTGCCACCGGCGAATTCCTCATCCACCACGCTCTCGAACAGGATGTCGGCTCCGGGCTGGAAGCCAAG
>JACQWK010000449.1 GCA_016209525.1 Verrucomicrobiota bacterium | reverse complement strand
GTGTTGCCGAGTGTCGCCGGAGAGTATCGAGCGCGCATTCCGCTCGCGGACCAGCCGAACCAGCTGGAGCATCGGGCGTCCACCGACTTGGCCCGCCTCATCCACGACAACAACCGCACGTTCGGCCAGTTCGTGCTTCCGCAGGAAACTGGCGACGGTTGACGGAGAGGAAAACTCCGCCTTCTCCATCTCCTCGACTTGTTGACGTTGTAGGGCGAGAACCACCACCCGCCAACCGGATTCTCGAAGTTGCTCAACGAGTTCCTGGAGAACGAAACTCTTCGCGGTGCCCGCGCCGCCGCGAAAGAGCGTGATGGTGTTTGTTGAGCCGAGCAATGCTTCAAGAGCTGTGCGTTGTTCCTCGTCCAGCTTCGGGTTCACTGGGGAGGGATGCATCACCAGCGGAAGGCAAGCGCCAACACCCTCCTTCGCGGATTGGGCGATTTCCCATTCGCGCAACAGAACGTTGCGCAACGTTACTTCACACGGACGCGCCGGATTCCGGATGTAGCCGCGCTGTTGCGTGAAATCCTTGAGTTCAGAGACTGAGAAACCCTGCCAGAGAAATCGATTTCGGAGGAGAGAACGTGAAGTCGTAAAAAATTCTACGATTGGTCGCATTCTCGTTGCCATGCTTGCGCGTGGTGTTCAGCCGTGGGGTCAGTTTCTCACCTGTGACGGGATGCTGATTCTCACACAGCCGGAGAAAATCTACAGCGAGGACTTTACCGGACAATCCGAGCCGCTCGGCGGCCATTCCAAACCATTCACCGGCCACTCGCTGGCCTTCCTCATAGTAGTCCCCGACGCTCAGATGCTCCTCGAAGTATTCTCGGGCGTTCTTGAGTTTGTACTGCGTCTTCGCGGTGACCATGCGCCGGACATTATCAGGACTGTCCATGCATTTTGTGTATCACATACATTTTCGGAAACGCGGATTGGGCTCAAGTTGGGATCATGAGCACGAACGCGAATGAGCTAACGAATCCGGCCAACCAACTTTGGGACATCTACCACACCAATCGTGAATACGCGCGGCTGATAGGCGATCCGCTGCGCACGGCGAGTTGACTCAAATTAAATGACACCGAACAACGTGTGAATTGAGTGTGGAGATCGATACGTTGCCTCACGGGAAAAAGCCACCGAAAACCGTGAGGTGAAAATGACAAAAAGCGACGACCGAAACGAACGACTAAAACGATTACGATGGCGTTACGAGCAACGTGGCAAAGCCGGCAAGAGCCGTCTGTTGGATGAGTTTTGCGATCACTACGGGTATGAGCGCAAGTACGCGATCAAGCTTTTGAATGAAGCTCTGGGCACAAGTTCCGAGCGCAAACCGCCGCCAGGTCCACAACCCAAGTATGAGCCCGTGCTCGCAGTGGTGAGCGAGATTTGGCGAGCGGCCGAACAGCTTTGCGGCAAGCGCCTGGCCCGCGCGCTGCCGTTGTGGTTGCCGCATTATGAGAAGCATTACGGTAAGCTTTTGCCATTGTCGGATTTGATTTCGACAACGGCAGCGAATGGCTCAATTGGACGCTCATTCGGTATTTGCAGGTGCGTCCGCGGCCCATCGGGTTGACGCGTTCCCGGCCTTATCACAAGGATGACAACGCGCACGTGGAACAGAAGAATTGGATGTGGCCTCGACCATTGCTCGGCTACGGCCGCTTGCAGAACGAGCGCTTGGTCGCGCCGATTAATGCGCTGGACAAGGAAGCTTGGGGCCCGTTGCACAACTTCTTTTTGCCTTCGATGAAGTTGATCAAAAAGTGGCGCGAGGGCAGTCGGTGGAAACGGCGCTATGATCAACCGCAAACGGCTTACCAGCGTTTGCTGGCCAGCGGCCAACTCAGCCGCAAAGAACAGGCCCGCTTGCGTGAGCACTATGAATCGCTGGATCCATTTCGCCTCGCGAGCGAAACCGAACGGCGGCTCAAACCGATTCTCGGTCGTGCTCAACACCATCCGACTCCGAAATGAGAGCGATGGATTCAATGCCGCGCGCGCGTCCAAAAATGGGGGCCCCAGCGCTACGCTGGAAGCCGCGAGCTAACGCGCGCTTCGCCTCGGCTTCCAGCGGCGCTACCCCCATTTTTGAACGCGCTATTGCCAAGAACCAAGCGTTCTGGTTAGTGTCATTTTCCCGTGAGGCAACAGGTCGATCTGGCAGGTAC
>JACQWK010000446.1 GCA_016209525.1 Verrucomicrobiota bacterium | reverse complement strand
TCCAGGGCTTTCTCCTGGCAGCGGATCTGAAACATCGCCGCGACTTCTTGAATCAATTGCGTCAAATCGAAATCGACGGCCTGCAGTTCCATCCTTCCTGCCTCGATCTTCGACAAGTCCAGCACGCTGTCGATGAGCGTCAGCAAGTGGTCGCCGCTGGCTTCAATGGTGTTTACCGCCGCGCGGTCATCGGCGGGCAGGCCGGGTTTGCGGCGCAGGATTTGCGCGTAGCCCATGATCGCGTTCAGCGGCGTGCGAATCTCGTGGCTCATGTTCGCCAGGAAGGCGCTCTTGGCGCGATTGGCGGTGTCCGCCTGCTCCTTCGCCTTCTCCAACTGCCGGGTCTTCTCTTCCAAGGCTTCGCGCGCTTGACGTTCCTGCACGAGCATCTGTTCGCGCAAGCGCTCCGACTCCCGGCGTTGGCGCGCGTAAATGGCACGGGCGACGAAGGCCCAGATCACGAGTCCGCCAAACGTGCCGCCGCCTGGCACCGTGATCCACGCGTTGGCATACCAGGGGACGGTCGCGCGGAAGGTGAGCCGCACCGGCTTGGAATAGTTCAGATCCCGGTCGATGGCCTGGACTTCAAACGTGTAGGCGCCGCCTGCGCGCGGCGTCCACTCGAAGCGCCGGTCCTTGGTAATCCCGGTGAAGAGGGTTTGGCCGGAAGGTCCTTCCACCCGATACCGGAATTGCCGCTTGTCCGGATGGGTCTTCAGATCGATTTCCTGATATTGAACGCTGACGCGCTTTCCAATCTCGGTGGAGGGAAGCTTCGCGAACGCGAAGAAGGTCTGGTCGTCCAATTTCACCTCGATCACACGCACCGACGGAGGCGTCTTGGTCCGTCGATATCGCGAAAGGCCGCCATCGACGAAGCCGATCAAAAGCGAGCCGTCGCGGTCAGGCCTCAAAGTGAATAATTGGTTTCCGAGGAGTCCGTCGCGCTTATCGATCGTCGTCAGAGTTTTACCATCGAAGCCCAGCAACCCGTTTCTATCGGTGCCCATCCAAATAATTCCGTCCGCCGTGCGGACACTGCACCAGACACCGTCGCCGGACGTTTCGTTCGTGGCCGTAATAGAAACGAGATTGGTTCCTCGCAAACGATGCAGGCCCGCCCCGCTTCCAATCCAAAGCGTGTCGTCGGCCTCTTGCCGGAGGCTCGTCACTCGGGCGGGCGGCATCCCGAGCTTTTCCCCTATATTTTCGATCTTGCCATCGCGAAACCGCGCCAGTCCGGCACTGGTGCCGATCCACATACTACCGTCCAATCCACGCTCGAGGGCCCAAACAGAATCGTCCGGAAGTCCCTGGGCATGCGTAAATATGGCCTCTTCCCCGGTCTTAAGGTTATAACGGGAGACACCGCCTCCGTTCCAGCCTTGGCCAAACCAAAGCTCGCCTGGATCGTCGATATTCAGGGCGATAATCCAACTCCGTTTCAAAACACTGGCACTGCGCCCGTCCACCAATTTATGGATCCCGGAGGCGGTGCCAAACCACAGGGTGCCATCGGCGGCACGCTGAATATGGCGGACATAGTCGCTGAGGAGGAAGTTCGAGTTGGTCGATAACAGACGAATTTGGTCGCCCAGGTGATACACGCCGCTCCATTCCGTGCCGATCAGATAGCCTCCTTCCGGAGCCGGTTCGATCGCAAAGACGCCTGGGAGCTTGCCCATCTGGTTTGTCAACCCGTCCCGCATGCTGATCCCAGAGAACCCTTTCGGATCGAATCGTGAGATACCCGTGTCACAGGCGCACCAGAGGACATCATCCGAATCAATGAAGATGTCTCGCACCTCCTCGCCGCTCAAACCATCCGCAGTTGTATAGTGGAGGATGGTGGTTCCGTCGAATCGTGAAAGCCCTTTGTCCGTGCCTAACCAGAGCACGCCGTCGGATGTTTCGGCAATCGTGTAGATCTGATGGTTGGGCAGGCCTTCCTCTTCTCCCAAGCGGGAAAGCGTCTCCCCGTCGTACCGATACGCCGCCGTCTCAGATTCCGAGCTGCAAAACCAAATGGCGCCGTCTCTCGCTTGGTGCAGTTTTTCCACCGTCGGTTGTTCTTCGACGGACAGATGTCTGACTCCGAACAAAAGCACGAGCTCAGAGAAGTTTTGGCCGTCGAACCGCGCCAGGCTGCGCCTTGTGCTCATCCACAACCCGCCGTCCCGTCCTCGCAGAACCGCACCGATTTCATGGCTCGGAGCGCCTTCTTTGGGAGTCCATCGGACAAACTCCCTCCCATCGAACCGGCACAATCCTGAGGCCGTGCCAAACCAAACTGTGCCGTCTGGATCCGTCTCGATCGACGTCACTGCTTTGCCGGGAAGGCTGTCGCTGAGCGGTAAAGTTAGAATTCGTCCGTCCATCATTCGACTAATCCCCATATCTGTTCCAATCCAAATCGTGCCCTTGACGTCATGCTTGATGGCGCGAAAAGGGTTCGCGGAGCGCTGGGGTGTGGTAAAGAGATTGAATTCCACTCCGTCATACGCATGAAGGGTGCCTTGGTGTGTTCCGACCCAGAGCATGCCATCCGGCGTGCGTAGAATGCTTCCGGATTGCACATCTGCCAGTCCCTGTCTGATCGGATACTTGTTCCAGACGCCTTTCTTAGCCTCGGCAAAGGTGAAGTCGGCTCCATCGTGAGTCTTTCCCGCCTCGACCAGGATCGTCTTGGCTGTTCCTTCTTCGCCATCCGGATAAACGTAGCCTCGCGATCCATGGGCACGAAGCCGATACTGGCCGGGCCGCAGATTCGTGAAGTGGAAATTTCCGTTGGTGTCGGAAAGCACCGTCTCAGAGGAGGGCGGCATCGGGAGCAGGGATCTTACCGGCGGCGGATTCGGCGCATTGATTCGCGGTTCGGATCTGACGTCAGGGGGGCGCGGCCGGGCTGGCCGGCTCACCCGGTCGGCAAGGGCGGGCTCTGAAACCCGCAGCGCCTGCACCACAATTGCCGCCTGCGGCGAGCCATCCATCGAACGCACCCGACCGGAAATGGAAACCGCATTTGTCAGCACCACCTCCAATTTTCGGCGCTCGCCGGGGTGAAACCTCAGAGCGTGCAACCATGTTCCCAGTTCTCCGGCCGTGAGCCGCACGTCGTAGGATTCAGCCAGGGGATAAAGGCATATATTCGCCTCTCCTGCCCTCTGCGTTGGTAAACGCTGCACCAGTTCACCCTGATCATAAATTTGGACTAGGGCCGCGGGCACCGGTTGACCCTTCGGATCAATGACCTGAAGTTCTGCCACTGCCCTCTCCGGAGGCAACGGCTGAAAACCGAAAGCCCAGTGGTTTCTGAACTCGACTCTGACCTTAAGCAGGCAGGAGTTTCGTCCTGCATCAAGACGGACCGGCACGGTGAAGGTCGAATCGTCGCGCCGTAGCGGCCTGGTCATCACGGTTTGAGCAACTTTCTTCCCGTTTATCCAGAGAGACCCGTAATAGCTGGCGATAGCACGAATGTCTGTCTCGATGGAGGACTCGCTATTCAGCTCGCAGTACAGATAGGCAAAGCTCCACTCCCGGACGCCGAAAGCCTGATCGAGTTCGATGACGTCGTGTTGCGAACGAAAGCGCGTCCAAACCAACTCCTTTCCATCTTTCGTCAAAACCGTATCGCCTTCCTTGGGTCGAACGTTTGCTTCTCCGCCCGCGGTCGCCAGGAAATCCACCTGCATGTCTCTGGAGGGAAAAGGACCCAGGACGAGCCATTCCCGAACGAACGCGCCATCCACGTTGTGCACCGGCGCGGCGTTGCCCGCGACTTGCCCTGCAACGCGCTGGCTGAAAAAAAAGAACACCAGCGCAAACAGCCTGATGGATTTGCTGGTCAGAATTCGCTGTCTCACCGGTGGCCTGACACTAACCATCCGGCGGCCCCCGACCAAGCCAAAAGTCCCTCCGAGACCCCGCCGAGCAGGGCTGCATCAAGCTCTCCATCCTCTCCCCGCGGGGAACGAGTGGGGAGAGGACCGAGGAGAGGGGAACCAATGAAGACGGGCCTCCTCTCCTCAACCCTCTCCTCCATCCGATGGAGGAGAGGGGGAAATCGAGGAGCTTGATGCAGCCTTGCCCCACCGAGCCTGTGTCCAACTCTGTCCGAGGTGCTCGACGCGGTGAGGCTCGATTTTACAGGCGCGGTTCGCGTCGGTGTCGTCCACGACGAGAATGGCCGCGCCGCGCAAATTCACAGGTTTGGTGCGCATGCAAGAGTCAGGCCAAGTGGTTTAGAGTATTTGCCAAAAGTAATACAACCAGGATTCTAGAAAAAGTGATGCACGATTTTGTAAGGCGACGCGATCAAGGGCGTGCCGACATCGGCGGCATCCAGGACGATTTTGAGCCGTGCGTACTCAATGTCTTTGAGGTGGCTATCACTGCTTAGCAATAGGGTAGCTCCGACGAACGCCGCTTCCGCCAGGATCAAGGAGTCGTTAACCTGGTCGTCCGGAATGATGCCTTCGCGTCGAATACGTCGAGCAACCTCGGCTACGATGCCGCGGCGGACTGAGATAAAGTTCAACGGATGAAATCCCCACGGATAGACCAAGGACCCGGAGACTCGGTGCGCCAGGCGCCGGTCCAACGGTGTGTCCGGACTCTCTGCTTTGAGCGCGATTTCCTCGATAACCGTGGGAGTGACGATGAATTCGGCGCCGTCCAAACGCCGCCGCACGGTCTCCAGCGCATCGATTACCAATTCGTCGTCGTTGGCGAGGTCGAGCAAAACGTTCGTGTCAACGGCGATGAGCGGGCTTTTTTTCTCGCCGTCCCCCATAAATCATCTGTAGGCCGCGCTGAAGCAATCGTGTGCGGTCCTCATCTGAGAGTTGGTTCGCCACGGTGCGTGTTTTCTCCGCGAGGCGCGTGCCCAACGAAATGATCTCAGCGGAAGTTTTGCCTTTCTTCATGAAAGTAACAGAACGTGAACGCGGGGGATAGTCAAGTTTCCGATCCCAAAGTTTCAGTCCAGTTTCCCGAGGATTTCCAGAATCCTGTCCATGTCCCCCTTTTGATTCAAGGTCTCCAGCGAAGCGGCCAACCGCCGGCCCTCGGCGCCGAGAGCCTCGACTTCACCCAGACAGCGGTTGAATTCGACGATCCGATACGATTTCGCCGACGTTCGCAATCGCGAGAGAAGCGACTCAGGCAGAAGAATGCCCGCAGTCTCGGCTGGATCGCTCGTCTTCGAGGCGGTTCGCGCATCCTTCTGAGGTTCGTACTCGAACTCGACCGACAACAAGCGAACCAAACTATCCGCGATCCGTGCCACTCGGAAAGGTTTGCCGACAAAATCGTCGAAGCCACCCTCCAGATAGTTTTTCTGCTGATGGGCCAGCACCGACGCCGAGATGGCCACGATACGCATTCGGCCCGGTCCAAACTCCTCCACAATTTTGTTTTTGAGCTCGAACCCGCCCATCTCGGGCATGCGAATATCTGTGAAGACGATGTCCGGCATCTCCGATCGAATCAACGCGAGCGCTCGCTCGCCGCTCTCCGCCAACCGCACCTGGCAGCCTAGCGAAGCCAGAATTTGGAACAACACCTCCCGGTTCTGCTCGAGATCATCCACGATCAAAGCGTTGACCTTCGAGCCCGCCGCCAGATGGGAGGGTTCCCTCAGTTCCGGCAAGGCTTGCTCGTCCACGGATTCTGACGCGGGCGGTAGAGGCACTGTGAAATAGAAACGGGCGCCCTTGCCGGCTACGGATCGTAATCCGATCGTTCCGCCTATCAGTTCCACAAGCCTCTTGGAAATCGCCAGCCCCAATCCTGTGCCCCCTCTTTGCTTGGCTTCGCCAACTTGGACGAACGGGGCGAACAGTTTTTCCTGGGCGCCAGCCGGAATGCCCGGACCGGAATCGATGATGGAG
>JACQWK010000445.1 GCA_016209525.1 Verrucomicrobiota bacterium | reverse complement strand
CCATCCGATGGGGAGAGGGTGGCCGAAGGCCGGGTGAGGGGTGTCTGGTTACTCCTGAACTGATTAACAAATCTCAAGAAGGAGACGTGACGATGAATGTTCCGCGAACAGTCGGCAAGATTGTGTGGGTGCCTCCGTCCCTCGCCTTCCGGTTCTTATTGGAGGGGCTGATTTTCGTTCCACCCGGCGCCGTGGAATTACCGCGAAGGATGAGCGGCGGCGGCGTCTTGCTCGCCATGGTCGGCATCCAATTAAGCGACACCTCCCGGACCGGGGTCGTGATTTTCCTCGATCCTGACACGGGGCGCCACGTGGTCTTCCCTCTTCCCGGCAGGCCTGGGTTCATCTTTCGGGTCAGGTCCGGGAGGAAGAAGGGCCTTTTTCTTGTCGGGATCGAGACGAGCATTTGCCTCGTGCAGTTCGACCTGATCGATGGGACCTCGACTATCATCAGCGTCGATGAGATCCCGGACCCGCGGCCTGGCGAGATCATCAATGACTCGATCGTTTCCCCGGCGAGCCGCGAGGGTCGGGCTTTCGCGATCATCGGCACCAAATGCTTCACCGAGGGATTCTTTCCGGGGGGCGCCGGCCTCTATCACTGGGAACCCGGACAAGTGCGTCCCCTTCTGAGAAAAGAAAGCTGCAGCAACGGGAAGTACTGGCGGGTGAATGCAGACGGCCAATTAATCCTCGGCGACATCGATTCTCCGACCGGCTACAGCACCGAAGCCGTGTTCGATCCGGCGACCGCGACGCTCGGTAGGCGCAGGATACTGATCGACCTGCGGGCAGACAAAAATTTCCGGGTGTTGGATGGCCAAGTGCTCACTCCCGACGGAAAATCGGTGATCCCTGCCCTCTTCAACTACGGGGCGGTGACGAAGACCGACGGTGAAGTCCACAGGTATGGCCGTGAGTCCCGGCGGCTCGAACAGGTCTGGGTTTTCCCGGAGTCGCCTCAGATGACGACCGTGTGCCTTGCTCGCAAGCCTGGGCGCAAGAGGTGCACGCTTTACGCCTTGTCGGCGATCGAGCACATGAAACCGGCGGCGTTTGCGGCAAACCCTAACAGCGGCGTGGTGTGGGAAGCCGAAACCGACATTGAGGGTGAGCCCCGGGAGGATGTCCTCGTTCTGAAGTCAGTTGAGACGCGGAGCGCACACGCCTTCGCGCGCAAAGGCCGGTCCTCTCGCCGACCACAAAGGCGCGCTTGAGTAAGATACGAGAAGCTCCGAATATCCAGTCGAAGCGTGTTTGAAAGCGGGGCTCGGCGAAGGACAGCTTGCCAATCGCAGGGTTTCTGATTGTGCATTCACCTGAGGGGCAATTGAAAATACTGCCTTCACATCGATTGGTCTCATCGTGAATGTGAATTTGGATAGGTGATCACTTCCACTGAGGGGATTACCGAGAATTGGGCCGTCTCCTAACCTGAATATTCCAGACCGTCGCGTTCCGGTTGTTGATCCTGAAGGTAGGGACGGCGCGCCCGCGCCGTCACCGCCGCGTGCAGCGGCGGAACAGAGTGACGCGATGGTGAAATCGTCATGGATCCCATTCAACAGAGTTCCGCGCCTGCACGTCGCGGGGACGCCGCGGCGCGGCGTCTCTACCGGATTTCTCGTGCGAAATATGCAGGCTAATCGAGGGACGAACGTCCAGGAGAATGGTGGCCGCCGCACCCGACCACCTATCGCTGGCCAACCGGCCTTTTTCAAGTCCGGTGTGAGCCAGGCGAGGATTCCGGCTTTTCGGCTTTTCGAATGGCGCCTGAACTATAGCCTGGCGCTCAAATTCCAAAATGCGATAGCGTGTTCGGGAATCTGGACACTCCGCCACAGTGAACAATTTACAGTCCATTCTGAGGTTCGGCTGGCCTTACCTGCGCCGGTACTGCGGACGGTTCCTCGCGGGGCTTCTGCTGGGGCTTCTCTTCGGTTTGTCCAACGCGAGCTTTGTCTGGGCGACGAAAACCCTGATTGGCCGAATGGCCCCGGCTTCGGTGGCCGTTTCCGCGGCGGAGACCTCGGCGAACCAGAAGAAGATGACATTCCTGACCGAGACAAGATTTGCGCTCGAAAAGGCCACGGACCGTTTGGTGGATGACTGGCTTCCCTATGCGGGACGGCCCATGGATTGGCGCCAACTCGCCGGCGGGTTGCTTTTCTTGCCGCTGCTCGCCGGATTTCGCGGCACGGTCGGCTATTTGAACAGTTACTGCATGGCCTGGGTGAGCGAGCGCGTTGTCAACGATCTGCGCATCGACGTCTTGGAAAAGCTCAGCGGGCTGTCGCTCGACTTCTTCAACCGCTCGACCACAGGAGACCTGCTCACGCGTGTGAACCAGGACACCGCATCGTTGCAACGCTGCCTCAGCCTCGGTTTCGCGGATCTGGTGAAGGAACCCGTCACGGTGCTCAGCATTCTTTTGGGCGTCCTGTTGATCAACTGGCAATTGACACTGATCGCGATGGTCTTTTTTCCGTTGTGCGTCGTTCCGATTGTGTTGTTGGGCAAAAAAGTGAGGAAGGCGAGCAAAGGAAGCTTGAGCGCCACCGTCTCGCAAGCCAGCTTGCTGGTCGAGATGGTCTCCGGAATCCGCGTCGTCAAGGCTTTCGGTCTGGAGCAACAACAAGTCGCCCGTTTTCGAAAGCTGTCGAAAGACTTGGTCCATCACGGAATGAAAGGCATGCGCGCGCGCGAGCAAGTGAATCCGATCATCGAAACCATTTCCATGATCGGGCTCGGCTTGCTCGTCGTTCATATCGCTTACCAACAACGCACCGTCGATGAGATGGTCGCCTTCCTCACGGGCATGGCCTTGATCTACACCCCCGTAAAAAAGCTGGCGGCGCTGCACGTTTTGTTCGAACACACCAGCGTCGCGATCGAGCGACTGCTTCAAATTTTTCGAGAAGTCCCGACCGTCCGGGAATTGCCGGACGCGCCACCGATCAAATCCTTCCGGTTGAACGTCATCTTCCATGACGTCAGTTTCTCTTATGGCCATAAATTGGTGCTGGAACATCTCCATCTGACGATTCCACGCGGGATGAAACTCGGGGTGGCGGGCGAGAGTGGCTCCGGAAAAAGCACGCTGGTCAATCTGCTCTTCCGATTTTACGACCCCGTCGATGGCGCCATTCGAATCGATGGCCAGGACCTGCGCGGGATTTCAACGGACGATTTGCGGCGGCTGATGGCCTTGGTGAGCCAGGAAGTGGTGCTGTTCGACCTGAGCGTCGCGGAGAACATTGCCTGCGGCAAGCCTGGCGCTAGCCGCGCTGAAGTGGAAGCGGCGGCGCGCGCAGCTTACGCGGATGAGTTCATCCGGAAATTGCCGCAAGGCTACGACACGCGGATCGGCGAGCGCGGCGTCACGTTGTCCGGCGGCCAGCGCCAGCGCATCGCCATCGCGCGCGCTTTTGTTCGCGACGCGCCAATTTTGGTGCTGGACGAGGCCACTGCGGCCCTGGATTCGCAATCCGAAGCCGAAGTGCAGGCCGCGATCGACCGGTTGGCGGAAAACCGAACTGTCATTTGTGTGGCGCATCGACTCTCGACGCTCGCGGGCATGGACCAGATTATCGTCCTTTCCCAAGGCCGGTTGGTCGAAGCCGGCCGATTCGCGGACTTGGCCAAAGCGGGCGGCCCCTTCGCAGCGATGGCCAGCCGGCAGGGATTGGCGCATTGAGCGGTCATGAGCACCTTGGACTGTTGCCGCCGACGTGAGGAGGCGGACTCGAATTTACGATTTACAATTTACGAAATGTGAGTAATGCGGATTCTCCACACAGAATGGTCCGATGGTTGGGGCGGACAAGAACGGCGTGTGCTCAGCGAAATGACCGGTCTGGCTGGACGCGGGCATTTCGTCGCTTTGGCCACGCGGCCGCAGTGCCGCATCCGCGCCCTGGCGGAAATGGCCGGCCTTCCTGTTTTGCAGTTGCCATTGCGCAGTCCCTTGGATTTTGGTTCGATGGTTTCGCTGCGCAGGTTTCTGCGCCAGCAGAACATCGACATCGTGAATACTCACAGCGGCGTGGACAGTTGGGTCGGTGGCGTGACCGCGAAATGGGCGGGCACGCCGATCCTCCTTCGAACCCGGCACCTGAACCTGGCTCTCAAAAGAGGCTGGCTGAACTTCATCCACCATCTGCCTGACCGGATCATCACCTGCGGCGAAGCTATCCGCACGCAACTGATGACGCACAGCCGGTTTCCCGCCGAACAACTCGTGAGCATTCCGACGGGGATTGACTTGGAGAATTTCCGGCCTCGAACAGACCGCAGGACCGTCCGAAAAAACCTCGGAGCTGCTGAGACGGATTTTGTGATTCTGATGGTCGGCATTCTCCGCAGCGTCAAAGGCCACGACACCGCTTTGAAAGCGTTTCAAAAAGCTTGCGCAAAGATCCCTCACGCGCGGCTGATCCTGGCCGGAGATGGTCCGCTCCTGCAAGCGATGGAGGAACTTGCCCGCGATCTGGGTGTCAGCGAACGGGTCGGCTTCCTCGGGTTTCGCGAGGACGTGGCCGATCTGATGGGCGCGGCGGATGTCTTGCTTCTGACTTCCCGTTCGGAGGGAGTCCCGCAGTGCGTCACGCAAGCGATGAGCGTGGAGCTGCCGGTCGTGGCGACACGGGTGGGGGGCGTCGTCGAACTGATCGCGCACGAAGAGACCGGACTGCTGGTGCCGCCGGAGGACCCGGAGGCCGCGGCGGACGCGATCGTGCGTGTGCATCATGAGCGGGATCTGGCCCGGCGCTGGGCCGCTCGCGGGCGCACTCTCGTCGAGGCCAAATACAGTCTCAAGACGATGCTCGACAGGACGGAAGAACTTTGCGCGGGTTTGCTGTCCAAAAAGAAGCTATGCTGAGTTTTCTCCAACAAGTTGATTTGAGGTTGCTCCATTCGATCAACTCGGATTGGGCGAATCCCATTCTGGATTGGTTCATGCCCTGGCTGACGGACTACAGCGTGTGGAAATGGCCGATGCTGGTCGTGGCGGCAGCGCTGTTGATTTGGGGCGGTTACAGGGAACGATTGCTCGTGGTGATGACGTTGGTGCTCGTGCTGATGGGCGAGGGGGTCAATGGGACGATCAAGCATCTCGTCAATCGCCCGCGCCCTTTCCAGCATTTGCAGAATATCCGGCACGTGGATCGAAGCGGCATCCAGATTTCCAAGCCCAGCCCGGTGGACAAAGGGCGCTCCATGCCTTCGAGTCATGCGGCGAACAACGTTGCCTTCGCCTTCTTGATGTCCGTTATTTACGGCCGGTGGGGCAGGCTGGTCTGGATCGGCGCGCTGCTGGTGGCATACTCGCGGATTTATATTGGGAGTCATTATCCCAGTGACGTCGTCGCCGGACTGCTTTTGGCCTTGAGCTACAGCAAAGCGACTGTGTGGGCGGTGGAGCGCATCTGGCAAAACGTTGGGCGACGATGGCTAGCGGCTTCCTACGGGCGGCATCCACATCTTTTGGCGGGGCCCTGTGAACTCACGACCATCGCTTCGGCGAAACGCGAAATCTGAGACTATGCGCCTCCCCACAATTCCTGATCCCATCTTCGAATTTTCGGCACCCAAGGAGTTTGCCTTACCCGTCTTCCCCTCACCCTGGCCCTCTCCCCAAGGAGAGGGAAGCCCCGCTTCCGCGCTAGGACGGTCCAGGATTCCCGGACTTTTCCGCGCATGGCAGACGTTCCTCCCTCTCCCCTGGGGAGAGGGTTGGGGTGAGGGGGAAGGAGCGCTCGATCAACTCAAGCAGGTCCTCCAGAGACCCACGGGCTCAGAAGCCTTGAAGCTAGAACTTCGAAATTGGAGCCAGCGAGCCGTGATCCGTAGCCGCCGAGGGGAGGAGGCGGATTTCGATTACGGATTACGGATTACGGATTACAGATTGGAAAATGTCCGCCTCGTTGCCTCGGCGGCCACGAACATGGGAAGGTGAACGTGTGGCATTTTCCGCGAAAGGTAATCGTTTTTCTGTTGCTGATCACCGCCTTTCGACTTTGGTTCTGCACGCAACTGGAGCTCGCTGGTGACGAGGCTTATTACTGGCTTTGGTCCAAGCATCTGGACTTCGGTTATTTCAGCAAAGGCCCAGGAGTGGCCTGGACGATCGCGGCCGGCACCTGCATCTTCGGGGACACGGTTTTTGGCATCCGATGCTTCGCCGTCTTGCTCGCGGCGGGGACGAGCGGCTTGCTCTACATTCTCGCCCGAGGTCTCTTCTCCGATTCGGTGGCCTGGAAGTGCATCCTGTTAGCAAGTGTCATCCCTCTTTTTGCCGTCGGCAGCATCTTGATGACGATCGACCCGTTGAGTGTCTTCTTCTGGGCCTTGGCGGCCTTGTTCTTCTGGCGGGCCAAGGATACAACGTCTCCGGCCTTCTGGATCTTGACCGGTGCCGCCGTCGGCTTGGGAAGCCTGTGCAAATACACAAACCTGGCGGAACTCATTTGCTTTGCGCTTTTCTGTCTCTGGTGCCCGAAGTATCGCCGTCACCTGTGCGGGTTCACTTTTCCAGCGATGGCGCTGGTTTCACTCGCGGCGTTGACACCTGTCTTGATTTGGAACCAGCAGCACAACTGGGTCACCTTCCAGCACCTGGTGCATCGAGGTGGACTCGACCGATCCTGGCGCTTTTCCGTCGTGGAATTTTCCCAATTCCTCGGCCAGCAAGCCGGCGTGATCTCGCCGCTGGTGTTTGCCGGGGTCTTGGTCGCCTTATTTTGGGCGCTTCGGCAGGTTGCGGGAGGCGCTGAACCACAGGGCGAATTCCCTCGCCTTTCGACGAAGAAGCTGGGAGAGGGGCAATCCGCAAAGTCCTCTTCCTCGGCTCCCAGCGCCTCTCCTCCGCTTCACGGAGGAGAGGGAGGCGAGGTCATTGCCGTAACGGATTCGCGGATCGGTTCGCGAGCTTCAGGTTCATCTGGCGGCGACGGAAACGTGAACCGCGCGGTGGAACTCCGTTTCTTGTTGTCTCTTTTTTTTCCGTTGTTCGCATTTTACACCGTCCTAAGCTTTAACGATTCCGGGCAAGCGAACTGGACTGCGCCCTGCTACGTCAGCGGCATCATACTTTTGGTGAGCCAATGGACCAGCTTCATCCGTCAGACACGCTGGGCCCGAGGTCTGGCAGCCTTCGCCGTGCTGCTCGCGGTGTCAGAGACGGGCCTGCTCCATGACACTTTTTGGCTGAAGTTGCCCTCGCGGCGGGATCCGCTCAGCCGTCTGCGCGGCTCGAAGGATCTGGCCCGCCAAGTCGCGTCCATGCAGGAGACGTTGGGCGCGAAATTCATCATCGCGAACAAGTATAGCTACGCGAGTCTGGTCTCATTCTACCACCCGCAACGGCAGCAGACTTTCATCCCTCACAGTCGCGAGATTCAGAATCAATTCTCCTTTTGGCCGGGCTACCATGAAAACTATCCGCACGGGTCCGCGATCTTCGTGGCCGACTCTGAGGAAATTCCGGCTCAACTCAAAACTGAGTTCGCTTCGGTCGAGAAACTCAAAGAGACGTACGCCGAGTACCGGGGACGCCCGATCAAGAAGTTTTACCTGACACTCTGCCGGGAGCTGCAAGACTTGCCGGAGGAGCAATCGACAAATGCGAAGTAACCGTTCTGATCAACCGCGAATAAACGCCAATGCACGCGAATGTGATCGACGACGGCGCGTGGAAGCCGAGAATCTGCTTCTGATTCACGATGGTTCGCGTCCGTTGGCGGTTTTCCACCTCTTAAACAGTTCATCAGAAACTCGACATGAAACATGCCCCTCACCCCAGCCCTCTCCCCATCGGATGGGGAGAGGGTGGCCGAAGGCCGGGTCAAGGGTGTCGGCTTGCTTCTGAACTCATTGATAAATTGCGACCGAGATTCTTGGTAGGTTGGCGACCATGGTTGTTGCTTCGTGACTTAACTGAACGGAGGCGGGCTGCAAGCCTGCCTTGCTCTGGTGTCAGCTCCGGTCTCGTCGGATTATGAAAATCAGTATCGTCATCCCTTTCTACAACGAGGAAACGAACGTCGGCCCGGTTTTGCGGGAAGTGCGCCAAACCAACCCGGAAGCCGAAATCATCGCGGTGAACGACGGCAGCCAGGATCAGACTTTGGCCGAAATCAAGAAGCAACCGGACGTTCGCTGGATTTCGTTCGCCCGCAACCTCGGCCAAAGCGCTGCGCTCTACACAGGTCTGGCTCACGCGCGTCACGAGATTTGTGTGATGATGGACGGCGACGGTCAGAATGACCCGGCCGACATTGCGGAACTCGTAGCGCATCTGGATCACGCGGACGTGGTGTGCGGTTACCGGCGACGCCGACGGGATTCATGGCCGAGGCGGGCCGCGTCCAGAATCGCCAATGCCATTCGTCAAGCGGTGATGAAGGACGGCATTCGCGACACCGGCTGCACCCTCAAAGCCATGAGGACTTCCGCCGTCCGCCACCTGGTTCCGTTCAATGGATTGCACCGGTTCATCCCGGCGCTGCTCAAGAACGCAGGATTGCGGATCGTGGAGATTCCGGTCCGCCATCGCCCGCGGACGTCCGGAATTTCCAAATACACCATGGCGCGGCGCGCGTGGCGCGGGCTCTACGACCTGGTGGGTGTCCGATGGCTGATGGCCCGTCAGATTCCCTGGCCAGAAGGGCGGAAGATCGGATTTGACACCACGCACCCCAATTGCCACTGAACGCTCAACGTCCAACTTTCAACGTTCAACGCGCAATCGCCGAACGGTTGAACGTTTCAAGTCGAGCGTTGAACGTTGAATGTTCGATCTTGGTCCCCTTGCGGAGACATCTCTGCAATGCGCCAGCACATTGGAATCTGCGGTCACACCTGTATGAATGAACCTATCCTGCATCTCGCCGGCGTTGTTATTACTCCCTGGAAATTGATCGGCTATACGGGCGTGCTCCTTTTCGCCGGCCGATGGGGCGTACAGGTGCTGGCCTCCCGTGCTTCTCAGCGGCCGGTCCTTCCCCGGCTTTTCTGGTACATGAGCATCCTTGGGAGTTTGCTGCTCTTGCTCTACTTCATCTTCGGCAAGAACGATTCGGTTGGCATCCTCTCCAACTTGTTCCCGCTGTTCATCGCGTGCTACAACTTGGCGCTGGATTTAAAGCACCGTTCACCGCCGACGGCAGGTTGAAACCGCAAGACCAACGAAGCGACGATTGGTTCGAGTTGGCCACCGAAATCAAACGGTGCGTGCCGAAGCGCAGACCTCAGGAAAGCGGAGTTCGACTCAGGACGGCCTCGTGAGGCTTCAAGCTGGCTGCAGCATCTCGATCTTGTTGATGTGGATCAAAGGAATGTGGACCACATGATCGACAAAACCATCCGGTCCCACCACGGCCCCAATGGTGACAAGCGAACGACCTAGCAACACAAAATCTTCATGCACGATATCGTAGGTCGATCCTCCGGTGACGTAGATGCGAAACGGCACAAACGGCCGTTGTTCCAGCAAGCGCTTGAACTCTTCCGGACGCATAGGCGAAGATTAGGTTGCCGCACCTGCAATGCAAGACGCATTTCCGTCGCTGGTGAGCAGGTGAGCAGGGTTGCGTCAAGCTCTTCATCCTCTCCCCGCGAGCAACGAGTGGGGAGAGGACCGAGGAGAGGGGAACCAATAAAAACGTGCCTCCTCTCCCCAACCCTCTCCTCCATCCGATGGAGGAGAGGGAGGATTCGAGGAGCTTGATGCACCCCTGGCTGGTGAGGAACGATGCCGTTCTGGTGACAAGTCTTCAGGATTTTGCTGCCGAGGCGCATCGCGCCTGATAGACAAAGCACGCGATGATCCAACGCCTGACTTGCCCCATCACCGGCGAAGCCGCCTCGGTCATTTTCTCGCGACCCTATCGGCGGCCGGAGTTCCAGCCGATGATCGCCCGGGGAAACTTGGCCGAATTGGTCGCGGATAAGGACTATGAAGTCCGCCACTGCGCAGCGTCTGGCCTTTGCTTCCAGACCTGGGTGATGGAAGACGGAGAGCTGGAGCGCTGGTATTCCCCGCCATCCGCCGATGAGTTCTTCATGGATGAAATCGGCAGGCAAAAGCTGCATTGGTTCGCGCACATGACGGAGGAAATCCTGGTTTTTCGCCAGCTCTGTCGCGAGAAAATGCCTGTCGTGCTCGACGTCGGATGCAACTGGGGCAAATGGGCGAGTATGGCGCTGGCCCATGGTTGCGATGTCTATGCTGTTGAAGTGAACCGCGCCGCCGCGGCCTTCTGCGCCGGTCGTGGCATTAAGATCGTGCGCCTGGATCAACCAAGCGGCCTGGGTTTCGACTTCATCAACGTGGACCAAGTGATGGAGCACTTGAGCGAACCGCTGGCTATGGCGCGGAGACTGTCCACCTGCCTCAAACCCGGCGGGTTCCTCAAGATCAGCACGCCGGACAACCTGCGCCTGCCGCGGCTCCTCGCTCAGGCGCAACACACGGGTGACAACCGCGTCCTGAATCCGCAGACGCTCGACTCGCTGGCGCCGCTGGAGCACGTGAACCTGTTCACACGCGCGTCACTTGAAGTGTTGGCGGGACAAGCGGGCCTGCGAAACTTTCGCTTACCTCTGATCAAGTGGCTCGGCGCGGGTCAACTCTGGAATGTTCCCCGTCAGTTGAATCGAAACTTAATCGTGCCTTTCAAGCGCTGGCGGCGCCAAGGAACCTATCAATGGTTTCAAAAGCCCGGATGAACCCGTTGGGGTGTTTGCGGTCCATGACCCGTCCATCGGCGGGGCGAGACGGTTATTCGCCGTTTTCAGTGGAATCCAGAATGCCCAATGCCTAATCTCGAATGCCGAATGCCGAAAGAAGCCAGAAATCCGAATTCCGAACCTCGCCCTGATAAGGGTGAAGGCGTGCTAGGAAATGGCGTTCGCCGTCCAATGCGCCCGGCGCCGACCGTCTGTTTCGAGGCTCGGCGCAAAAAACCTCGCTCTTGGGTTGGACTTCGGGTTTCGGGCTTCGGAATTCTTTCGGAATTCGGATTTCGTCATAGGGATTTTGCCCGACCCTCAGAACACCGCAATCAGCGCGGAACCGCGACATTCCCATCGAGTCTCGACTCTCGGCCAGTCGGAATTCCAGGGCTCGACAGGCTCGCCTCACCTTGAGGCTCCTAAGAACGGAAGCCTGCGGTCATATTACTCCCGCCTGCAGAACACGGCGTTGACTTGCGCAGTGTCGTCCGGCGGCGGACCGCCGGCCACCGAGATCAGGCCGGCCTGCCCGAGCAGCTCGGAGGCGGCACTGAAGGTGCTGAACGGCGGATGCACCTCGATAAAGAGCAAACGCACCGTGCCAAGCACATTCGGCGCGCCGCGCAAAGCGTCGAGCTCCACGCCTTCCACGTCCAGCTTTAGTAGATCTACTCTCCGAATGCCTCGTGATTCCGCGTACGCATCAAGCGTTGTCACGGCCACGCGGTCCACGTGGCGGATCGAACGGCGGGCGGCTTTCTCTTGGATGAGTGACGCGCTGATTGGGTTCCGGTTTTGGTAGAACTTCGCTTCACCGGCGCTGCCGGCGATTGCGCACCAATTGACAAAGTGCCGTTCCTCCAGACCGTTCAAGGCCGCGATTTCGCGAAGCTTCGGAATTAACCGGGGTTGCGGCTCGAAGGAATGCACCTGCGCCTTCGGCCAATGATCGAACACCGCGGCCGCGAACAGGCCGGTGTTGGCACCGACATCGAAAACGACCGGCGATTCCGCCGAACCCAGGCGGCTTCTGTGCGGTTCAAACGGATAGACCCGTTCGACGAAGATATTCCGGTAAACACTCAACTCGGATCGGTTGCGCAGCCGCACAGTCAACCCGCGCGCCGTCCGCATTTCGAGCGGGAAGGCGCCGATGAGCAGGTCGCGCAAGTGACCGCCCAAACGGCTCAAGGCACTTCTCCTGGTTCGAGCTGGAAGCGAGGAATCCATGCGTGATCAATCAGTCGAATTTGCCATCAAGCGGAGACTAATCGATGTGAACGCGCTAAATCAATTGCCCCTCACCCGTCCTACGGGCACCCTCTCCCCATCGGATGGGGAGAGGGGTATTCGTCTCCTTTTGAAAGTGAATCGAAATCATTGCACAAGCCCACGCAGTCCTTACCCTTTCCGCAGGACCGTCCAGAGCGAATGGGCATATCGGTTCAGGTAATCCATTTGCCGCGCGTAGCGCAATCTCCGGAAAGCTCGCACCAGAACAAATCGAGGCTTTTCAACCGCGAAGAGTTCGACAACGGAGAGCGAGAGTTTTTGAGCCTGCGCCTCCACAAAGAGCCGCGGTTCACCCAGGCTGAAAAACCACTTGTGCCGGTCTGCCGGTGGCTCCGCGGGTAAACCATAGTGGCCGATCGAACCCCGGCCGCGTTCGATGGGTCTTCTTGCGTTGGTCCAGTTGTTCGGCAGCGAAATGATCACGTGGCGTTTGGACACGCGAACGAGTTCGGCGAAATTCCGATGGAGATGGTCCAGATGCTCCAAAACGTCGGAACAGACCACGCAATCGAAGCCCTCATTGTCGAAGGGCAGCCGCTCGGTTGCTTCCAGATCGATCACCAGGTCGGGTGCGCCACCAATGTCGATCCCGGTATATTGGACGTTCGGGACCAATTGTCTGAGGGCAGCCCGGTCGCATCCCACGTCGAGAATGCTTCCGGTCAAATAGTCCCGAAAACGGCGCGCGATGTACTCCGCCCGCGCCGAACGGCTGGGGATGGAAACATATTCCACCTTCATGATCTGGCCTTTACTTAGTTTTCAGTGCCGCCTAAAACAACTTCAAACTAGCGGAAAACAGCCGTGCGACTTTTCCCCAGCGCAAAAAAGCGCCGGTCCAGATTTGTCCGGGACGTGGCCGGGAAGGTGGTTTTGGACATCGGATGCGGCCGGCGCAAACTCCCGGGAGCCATCGGCGTGGACCGCCGCGTGGTCGCCGTGGCGAGCCTGGAAGAACAGCGTGACGTTGACCACGACTTGCTTGCGTTCCCGTATCCGTTTGCCGACAATTACGCCGACGCCATTCACTGCTCTCACGTTCTGGAGCATCTCCCGCCCACCAACAAGGTCATGGAGGAATTTTACAGGCTCTTGAAGCCGGAGGGGTTGTTGTTCATCGAGTGCCCGCACTTTTCGTGGGCCGAAGCCTACCGCCACTACGAGCATTGCCATTTTTTCACCGCCGGTTCGTTCGATTACTTCCATCCGAAGAACGAACACTATCGCGCGCGGTTCGAGACCGTGTGGACGGAAATATTCTTCGACGATTTCACTTACGTGATTGGAATAGGATTCATCGGGAAATTCTTTCAACGCTTCTACGAGCGCCACTTGGCCTTCATTTTTCCAGCCAACGTGTTCTGCGTTCTCCTCCGGGCTGTGAAATGAAGCCGCCCTGCGTCCCCGCTGAGTTCAGGGGCGTAAAGTGTGTCCACAAGTTAGGGGATTCTTCCCATGAATCCGGAGCGCCGAACTCCGATTCGGCGCGAAGACTCTGCGTTACCAAAGCGCGCCGGGTCGGAGACCGGCGCTCCGAACGCCAGGTTCATGGTCCATGCGCAGCTCCGGAGGCCAGCATTTCCCGACAAGCCTCGAGCACGTCTGTCGGGTCGATGTTTTCTGCGGTTTGTTCCCGGAGGCGCTCCGGAGCGGCTTGTTTTTCAGGAGGCTTTGCCACGACGACTCGATGTGGGACGCACCAAGGCCGCCACTGGGATACTTCAGCAGGTCTGAAGAGGGCGACGACGGGGCATTGGCAGGCCGCGGCCAAGTGCATCGCCGCGGTATCTACGCCCACGAAAAGTTGTGCCCCAAAGAGTAATCCTGCCAATTGTCTCCAAGAGAGTTTTCCCTCGGTGCTGATCGCGGCCGGGCCCACGGCTGCTGCCAAGTTTGCTGCCAGTCTGATTTCTTCAGGCGCAGGGCCTACGCTGATGACCAATTGCTCGGAGTAGCTCAATAAGGACCTGCCAAACTCAATCCACTTTTCTTCGGGCCACCGCTTGCGACGCCACCGTGTCCCGGGATGCAGCACCACATAACGCGAACGCAGCCGCGTTTCCCCCCAGGGTGCGGCGAGGTGTTTCTCGAAGACCAGAGGGGGAATCTTGCCAGGCAAGGGCAGGAAATCGTGGACAGTGTAGAAGTCCTTTTCGACCCGGTGACGGCTGGGCCAGTCGAATTTGGACTCGGCGTCAAAAGCGAACCGCCACCACCAGGGAAGAGGCTGAAAGGCCGTGTTCGTGCAACGATGCTTCGCCCCGCTCGCCCAGGCCAACCAACGTCCACGATCCCCGTCACTCAGCTCAAAGACGAAATCGAACCGCTCGCGGCGCAAGGTGCGGACGAGTCCCAAGTCGGACCACCAGCTCAATTTGGGACGCCGTTCATGTTCCGGCGCGGCCGTTGTGAGCACACGGTCAATGGCCGGACATCCGGCCAAGATTCCTTCGCAGCCTTCGCGAACCGCCACCCAGATGGCGGCGTCCGGATAAGCCTCGCGCACGGCTGCCAGGGTGGGCGTGAGCAGAAGAGAATCTCCGATGTGCTTCAATTTCACGAAGAGCAGGCGCATGGCTTCGTCCTCGTCAGCATCGGTTTCACGTGAGACGAGGAGAATTACCGCGCTGGCGACATTGACCAGCCAAAAGTGGAGTGCCCACTTCGGACTCGTCCTCGTCGTCCTCCTCGTCCTCGGAGGCGTCGGATTCGGGGGCGTGAATGCGCGCGGCGTTTTGGCGAGGTTCGCCCAAAGCACGCGGGCACGGTAAGTGGTTCGCACGGGTAGGGACGGCGCGCCGCGCCGTCCGCGCCGCGTGCAGCGGCGCAATGCATTGGCTCGGAAAGGACGCGTGCCCCCTCCTTCCGCCCGCTACTGCGCGGGCAGGGGCATTGCTGCGCGATGTCCCTACCACGTTGAACAGGTGCCGGGCAGGCTGCTCGCGTTCCTTTGTCCGTTTTCTTGAATCAGATACCCCCGCTTCTGCCAAAATCGGCTCGTCAACTCCGTCGCACTGTCCTTGAATCAAGACTCTGATTATGAAAATCGCGCTGATCCGCCGCCAGTTCTCCAGCACCGGCGGAGCCGAGCTTTATTTGCAGCGGTTGCTCGGAGCGCTCGCTGCGGCCGGCCATGAACTCCATCTTCTGACGGAAGCTTGGCCAAACGCTGCGCCCGGAGTCATGATCCATCCAGTGGCTGCCGGCGGTTCGCGCGCACATCGGCCCCGCCTTTTCGCCGAAGCGGTCCAGCGCGAGATCGCGACGGAGTCTTTTGACTGTGTCTTCAGCTTGGATCGGACCCTCCGGCAGGACGTCTATCGGGCGGGAGACGGAGTGCATCGGGTTTGGTTGGAACGCCGGCGCCAGTTCGCGCCTTGGTGGCGCAAGCCGTGGATAGGAGCGGGCGCCTTTCACAGAACCATGCTCGAACTGGAACGGCGCACATTCGATCCGACCAGTACGAGCCGCGTGATCGCCAATTCCGGGATGGTTAAGCAGGAGATCGTGGATCATTTCCGCTTCCCCCCCGACCGAATCCATGTCGTTCGCAACGGCGTGGATGTCGCAAGGATGAGATCCGGCGATCGGGCTGCGGCGCGCGCGCGCTTTGGAGCGAAGAACGGCGAGTTCTTGCTCCTGTTCGTTGGCTCCGGTTGGGAGCGTAAAGGCTTGCCTTTTCTTCTGCGGACGATGTTTCTTTGTCAAAATGCCTCGCGCGAGTGGGAGGCACGATTCCAGGAGGGAGTGGAGCAAGCCCTGCGTGACGCGGAATCCGGCAAGCCAGCCTTAAGTGCCGCTGGCAAGCATGGGCCGGGCGGCCTCGAAACGATCAAGCTGCTGGTCATCGGAAAAGGCAAGAGGCCGTTCCGCGTGCCGAAGAACGTGAGCTTCGCACGGCCCGTGTCCGAAATCGAGCAAGCCTACGCGGCGGCGGATTTGTTTGTCTTCCTGCCCATCTATGAGCCGTCGGCCAACGTCGTGTGTGAAGCTCTCGCCGCCGGGGTGCCGGTTGTGACTTCCGCCCTGAACGGCGCCAGCGAACTGATTCAGCAAGGTGTCAATGGCTCTGTCATTCAAAATCCATCCGACCTCGGCTGCGTCGCTCGCGCAATCGGCTATTGGTGGTCGCGCCGCGCGAAGGGCTTTTCGATCGACTCAGACCAACTGAGCCTCGAGCGAAATGTCCGCGAGACGCTGGAGATTCTGGAGTTCTCGGCGAAGGAACGGCTTCGGTTGGCAACGACCGGCGGATCGGCAAGTTCAATTTGACAGCTCCGGCAAGGTCGAGTCAGCCTTCGGGAAACGCGAAGGCTCTCGATTCCCTCTCCCTTGAGGGAGAGGGTCAGGGTAAGGGTGAACGGCCCGGACAAAACGGAGCCGTCGGGAATTGTCAGTGTCTCTCCTCACCCCGGCCCTCTCCCGCTGGGAGATGGAGGAGCGTCTTCCGCTCTCGAAATAGTCATGAAGATTTCGTTTTGTCTGATCACACTGAATGAAGAGGAGAACTTGCCGCGCTGTCTGAAAAGCTGCGCGGAGACAGCAGACGAAATCGTGATCGTGGACTGTGGAAGCACCGACGCGACACGTGAGATCGCGGCCGGATTCGGCGCCCGCTGGCTCGTTCACGAATGGCCTGGGTACGTGGCGCAAAAGAATCGCGCTTTGGCTCTGGCCCAGCATGAATGGGTCTTCAGCATCGACGCGGATGAAGAACTCTCGCCCGCCTTGAGGTCGGAACTCGCTAAATTGAAGGCCACCGCGCCGGCTCCCGAAGTCGGCGGGTTTAGCGTCTCTCGCTGCGTGTTTTATGAAGGGCGCTGGATTCGACACGGCGATTGGTACCCCGACCGTTTGCTGCGATTGGCGCGCCGCAACCGCGGCGTCGAATTTGTTGGGGGAAAGGTCCATGAACGGATGGAAGTCGGCGGAACGGTCAAACACCTCAGCGGCGACTTGCATCATTACTCGTTCAAAGATGCCGCGGACCACTGGCGGCGATGCCAGAAGTACGCCCAGTTGTGGGCGGAGTCGCAATGGGAGGCCGGGCGGACGGCTGGATCGCTGTCGCCGTATCTCCATGCGACGCTGCGCTGGTGTCGGGGATACTTGTTGAAACGGGGATTCCTGGATGGGCGGCAAGGCTGGCTCATCGCTCGCCTCATCTCACGAGAAGTGTTCCTCAAATATTCGCATTTGCTGGAATTGCAGCGGAATCAACATCGAACATCCAACATCGAACTCTGAACGTCGAATGAGTCCTTCCCTCGTTCAACGTTCGATGTTCGATATTCTTTGTTCGATCTTGACCGATTTCGTGGCTGGAACTTTTCCCTGGAACTTTTCCCCTGACTTTGTGCTCCGAAGAAACTACGCTGGCGTCGTGAGATTAGCCACGACCCCTGAAGAGCAGCGTCGCTGGATGGAACAATGGCGCGAGGCGGCCATCGCGCTGGATGAGGTGCGCCGGGATGAATTGATGAACCTCTCGGATGAGGAAGCCTGGCGGCATACGGAGGATTTGCTCGCACTCGCGGATCATTACCTGGAGACGTCCGACACATCCGGACTTGTGGAACAGCAGTATTGGTTTCAGGCGGGTCACGGGCCATGAACATTGTTTTCGCGGCCGCTTTGGACCTTCAGGCGGTCTGCCAAAGGGAAGGTTGGCACTTTTGCTTTATCGGGGGAATTGCGGTGCAACGCTGGGGCCGCCCCCGCTTCACAGATGACGTGGACTTGACCCTCTTGACCGGATTCGGAGGTGAGCAAGAGTTCATCAAGAAATTGCTGCAACACTATGCTCCCCGCCGGCCGGATACCTTTGAGTTTGCCGTCCGCAACCGCGTGCTTCTGATACAGACCCACTCCGGTGTCGGGATGGATGTCGCGATGGGAGCGTTGCCCTTTGAGGAAAGGACGCTCCACCGGGCTTCTCCATTTGTGTTTCCAAACCAAACCAGTCTCATCACTTGCTGCGCCGAGGACCTCATCGTGCACAAATGTTTTGCCAATCGGGACATTGACTGGCTCGACGTCGATAACATCCTCGCCCGGCAACACGGCAAGCTGAATCTGGCTCTCGTCCGAGAGGAATTGAAACCGCTCCTCCTGTTGAAGGAACAGCCGGAAATCCTGGACAAGCTGGAACGCCGCATCGCGCACCACGATCAGCCCTTCACCAGGATCAAGCCGGCGCGGCGACGTCCGTAGCGCAGATTTTCGATCTATCAGTATCACCCGAATTTGTCGCAAGCCGCGCGGATTTGTTGGTTGGGCGAGAATCCTGTCGAGCCCTGGCTTCTTTGCCAGGGAGGATTCCAGGGCTCGACGGAGTCCCATCCCACCCGGTTTGGTTGTGGCTCCACGGCGTTGCGCAGCGTCGCCGACTTGCAGCCGGCAGGGCGCTCGGCTGGTTCAGGCGCTGGAGAAGTTTGAGTTCGGGGCAGATCAAAGATCCGCATTGTGGATGAACGCGCCGTTCCCGATGGGTGCATCAAGCTCCTCAAATCCTCCCTCTCCTCCATCGGATGGAGGAAAGGGTTGGGGAGAGGAGGCACGTTTTTATTGGTTCCCCTCTCCTCAGTCCTCTCCCCGCTCGTTCCTCGCGGGGAGAGGATGAAGCGCTTGATGCAGCCCTGGTTCCCTGTTCAGCTCTGCAAAAAAGCGTGGCCAATTCGGTTTTTTTCGTTAAGCTAACTTGCCAGAGTTTCCCAGCAGGTCGGAACCCCGGCGCAGCGCGGCGTGGTGTTTCGGCCCGAACAGACAACAATCAACCTCAAAACCTTCGTATCGTATGCCAGAAAGAATCGGTTTCGTCGGAGTTGGCCGGATGGGCGCGAACATGGCTCGCCGGCTCAAAGATTGCGGTTACCCCGTCACGGCGGTCTATGACGTCCGCGCGCAAGTGGCGCAGGAGTTGGCCAAAGAATTGGGCGCAGAAGCCTGCTCCATCCTGGCGCGAGTGACGGAATTGTCCGACGTCGTCATCACCGTCGTGACCGACGACAACGCAATGCGAACGATTTACGCGCCTGCCAAGAAAGCCGACAGCCTGCTGCGGAATGCCCGCGGGAAGCTCTTCATCAATTGCGCGACGATCTCGCCGAAGGTTCATGTCGAGGTCGAAAAGCTGGCCAAGAAGGCGAGGGCGGAGAGCCTGGAAGGCTGCATGGCCTCCAGCATCACCCAAGCGCGGGAAGGCACGCTCTATCTGATGTGCGGAGGAGCGGAGCCGACGTTTAATCGGGCCAAACCCATCCTGGAAAAGCTCAGCTCCTCGATGCGGTATGTCGGTCCTTCAGGCCGGGCCGCTCAAGTCAAAGCTCTGGTGAACATGGTCATGAACATCAATACCGCGGCCTTGGCGGAGGGGCTCGCCTTGGGCGATGCGCTCAAGCTCGATCTGGCAACGCTTCGCGAGGTGTTTTCTCAGACCGGCGCTGCTTCCAGAGTTCTGCAGACCGACGGTGAAGACATGCAGAACCGCGAGCACTCCTGCTTTTTCTCAGCCGCTCACGCAGCCAAAGATTCGGGCATCGCCCTCCAACTGGCGAAGGAGAAGAAGCTGGACTTGCCCCTGGCGGCAGCGACCAAAAAACAATACGACCGCATGGTGAAGGCCGGCCTCGGCGAGCTCGATAAGTCCGGAGTTGCCGAACTGACCTTCAAAGGCCGCGGACCGAGAAAGAAACGGCAGTGACAGGAGATCGACTCTATGAGCGCGGAACACGGTGATTCAAAGCCTAGCACCGGCAGGATGCTGGAAGATCTCTACGAGTTTCCTTGCGTGCGCGGGCTTGATGAACTCACACCTCTACCTCTCCGAGGAAGGGAACTTCTGTCGGCCAAACTGTGCGCAGCTCCCCTCCCTGGGAGGGGTACGGGGGTGGGTTGGCTCATCGGTATTGCTTCGATGTCGCAGCGGTCTCACCTGCCCTCTCCCCTCACCCCAGCCCTCTCCCTAAGGGAGAGGGAGAGAATCCTCGCGCACGCAGCCCAAGCTGCAGCCCTAACATTCTGCCCACACCGCCGACCAATGCTCCCTCTCCCGGATGGAGATGGCCGGGATGAGGGGGAAGTGGACGCTCGATTGACGGACGTGGGGAGACTGGCTGCCGATGCCGTCAAACACAGACAGCAACCTCCTGTCGCGCTTGCCTTTACTCTCATTGAACTGCTCGTCGTCATCGCCATCATTGCGATCCTGGCCAGCCTGCTCTTACCGGCCTTGTCCAACTCGAAAGAGAAGGCGAGCCGCACCTACTGCATCAATAACAACAAACAACTCGGCCTCGCTATCGTCATGTACGCGGACGACAACGAAGACCGAATGCCGTGGCCGAACTGGGCGAATGACTATGGGCCCGGCTGGCTTTACAGGCCCGTCAGCGGACGCGCACCGGACCCTTTGAGAACAAATGAGTGGCCTTACATCGAGGCGGGTCTCTATTGGCCCTATTTGAAGGAACGCAAAGTCTATAATTGTCCCTTAGACCGAACGAACGACGTCTCCTGGGTCCGGCGCCAGCAACGCCTGTCCAGTTACATCATGAACGGCGCGGTCTGCGCGTTCGGACGCTTCAGCAACGGAAAGACCTATAAACTGGGACAATTCAATCCGGCCGCGTACGCCATGTGGGAGCCGGATATCAAGAATTGGAGCGGAGTGTGGGGCCCCAACCCCGGCCACGACGCCAGTCAGTATCCCAACGAATCGGAGGGCGTGGGCCGCCGCCACAAAAAGGGCGCGATCATCTCCGGCTTCAACGGGCACGTGCACTTCATCAAGTTTGAAGATTTTCAGCGGGAACAGAGGTTCAACAAACCAGGCTTGCTCTGGTGTGTGCCGGATACCCGCTCCGGGGAATGAGACGACCTGCCCGGACGCCGCAAGAGTCCCGCGTCGCTGCCTGAAGCGTGAGCTGTATTTTCCACCCCCCGGCGAGTCTCTCGATGAAGGACTGTGGAGATCTCGGGAGGAGGCAAATCGAGCGGTTGAGAAACTGAGCGAGAGATTGGCCAAGCGGCGATCTCCGTATTCTTTGCATGGCCCGGTTTCCGGCGGCGGTCGCTCAGCTCGTTCGGCGACACAACGCGCATGGGTCTCGATATCTACGTTGGTTCACTCACACGCTATTTGACTGTAAGGTTGCATCAATAGTGCCTACAAGATTCAAGCGACTTCTTGCCGGCCATGAGCCGATCCTCGCGCTCGCGCCGATGCAGGACGTCACGGATTTGCCGTTTTGGCGGCTGATGGCCCAATACGGCGGCGCCGATGTCTATTTCACCGAGTATTTCCGTGTCCATCCAACTTCAAACCTCGATCCGGGAATCCTCCGGTCGATTACAGAGAATCCCACGGGCCGTCCCGCCGTCGCGCAAATGATAGGCAATGATATTCCCGCGCTGGTGCGCACGGCGCGCGAGCTGCAAGAATACCCCATCGCCGCTGTGGACCTGAATCTGGGTTGCCCGGCGCCTGTGGTTTACCGGAAATGCGCCGGCGGCGGGTTGCTAAGAGAGCCGGAGAAAGTGGACGCGATCCTCGGCGCTCTACGGAACGCGGTGAGAATCCCGTTCACTGTCAAAACACGGATAGGATTCGATTCGCCCGCAGCCTTCGAGCAACTGCTGCCGATCTTTGCCAAGCACTCTCTCGACTTGCTCACCGTGCACGGGCGCACCGTGGCCGAGATGTATGGTCCGGCAGTTCACTACGAATTCATTGCGCAGGCGGTCGCCGCCATGCCGTGTGCAGTGCTGGCCAACGGGAATGTGAGTTCCGCAACCGGCGCGGAAGATGTGCTCCGAGATACTGGCGCTCGGGGCCTCATGATTGGCCGTGCGGCCATCCGCAATCCTTGGCTTTTTCGGCAGATTCGCGAGCACCGGCGCGGGATCAAGATCTTTATTCCTTCGGGTCGCGACGTGCTGGATTACGTGCGCAGGCTCTACGACGCGGTTTGTTCGCCGGACGCGCGTGAAGCTTCGCAAGTCCAGAAGATGAAAAAATACATGAACTATCTCGGCGCCGGCGTGGAACCGACAGGCCGGTTCCTGCATGAGATCCGCCGTGTCACAACCCGGTCGGATTTCTTTCACGTTTGCCAAGAGTTCCTGGACAACGGCCAGCCGATGCCGCTCCAACCGTTCGGGATGCCCGGAATGAAATGAAGGGTTGCAAAACCGGACTCCAAGTGCTTGCGTTTTGTACGAACGGAATCGCGCGCAATGAAGAACATTTTGATTGTCGAACCCGACCTCGCATTTGGCATGTCCTATGTCCGCTCCTTCATTGTCGCGGGTTTCCAGCCTACGCACGTCACCAGCGGCGCCAAGGCCTTGGCCACCCTGAATCGCTCCAGGCCGGACGTGGCCGTTTTGAGTCTGCGGCCTCATGATAGCCGCACGCTCAAGCTGATGAAGGAAATCCGATCTCAGTCCCAGACTCGCGCTCTGCCGGTCGTTGCCTTCGCTCGCGAAAACGTCGGGAGCTTGATGGCCGACGCTCGATCGGAGGGAGCCACGGAGTGTGTGGTGCTCGGACCCGGCGGCGCCCAAGATCTTGTGAGTGCGGTCAGGAGGATCTTGCATTCGCCGGAAGTGAGCGAAAAATCGCCCGCCCCCAATGCGCGAACCGCGACGCCAACGCCGGCCCTCGCCGCCCCCTCTACCCCAGCACCTCCGGCGAAGGCGACGCCTCCGGCCCGAGAGTCCGCGCCGCAAGCTGCTCCCCATGAACCAGCCCCCAGCAAGGAGCCTTCATCCCAAGCGTCGAATGCGATGGAAAAGCTCAAAGCCCTTTCTCGAAGTTTGGTGGGCCCGCAAAATCAATCCAGCCTGCCCCAGCTTCTCAGTGACTTGCACCGAATCGGTCAAGACTTTGCGGCCGAGCGCGGCATCGTCGAGCACCGCCTAGCGGCCAGTTTGCTGGAAGGATTGTTGGCATTGATCAAGGAACTTTCCGAAAATCCGAAGGGTGCCAATTCTTCCAACTTGAGAACCATTTACCAAGCCGTCGTCTCTCTGGAGAAACTCCTGCACAATCAGCCGCCTTCCGCCGCGCAGCCCGCGCCCCAGTTTCGAATCCTGGCCGTGGATGATGAACCTGGCATCCGCAACATGATCAAACGCGCGCTGACGTCCGCTCATCTCATCTCGGACACCGCCAAGGATGCGACCGAGGCTCTGGAGCTATCCCACCGGGAGCGCTACGATCTCTTTCTCCTCGACATCAGCATGCCGGGTCTCAGTGGTTTCGAGCTCTGCAAAAAATTGCGCGCCTTGGCCGGCTACAAAGAGACACCGATGATCTTTGTCACGGCGTCGGATAACTTCGAGAGCCGAGTCCGTTCTGCCGACAGCGGCGGCAACGATTTCATTGGGAAGCCCTTCCTCCCGAAGGAACTGGCAGTCAAGGTCTTGATCCATCTCATGTCACGCCGGACCGGGAGTATTCGATCGGCACGGTAGGGACGCGTTCCGCCGCGTCCCTGATGAAATTCTTCGTCTCGAAGCGCAGATTCTCAATCGATCAGTATCGCCAGGAATCGTTTGAAAATCGGCGCTCCGAGAAACTCCGTCATGCCCTCGCGCCTCTGTGCCCGCAAAAGCACACTTGCTTTTGCGGGCCTGATACATTAGGTGAATTCATGTCAGCGGCATAACAATCCGGGACTTCTTATGAAATCTATTCGCACGCGCGTTCAAATTCACGCTCGACACCAACACGGGATGACGGGCTTTACCCTGATCGAACTTCTGGTCGTCATCGCCATTATTGCCATCCTCGCGGGAATGCTTCTGCCGGCGCTCGCCAAGGCGAAGGCCAAGGCCCAAGGCATCCTCTGCATGAACAACACCAAGCAGTTGATGGTCGCCAACCACCTCTACCAGGGAGACAACGATGACAAATTCCCCGGGGCGTACCACGGCGGGTTTGTCCCCACGGTCAACGCACGCGAAAAACCGTGGGTCACCGGTTGGTTGGACTGGTCCACGAGCCCAGACAACACGAACACGCTTTACTTGCTGGACCCGCGCAATGCGGTCCTGGCCACCTACTTCTCACAGGCAAAGAACGTTTACAAATGCCCGGCCGACAAAGCCCTGTCGCCGTCGCAAAAGGCCCGGGGCTGGACCGAGCGCGTCCGCAGTGTTTCCGGCGACATCCTCGTTGGCGAGGGGAATGCCGAATCCGGACCGATGGGGTCAATCTATACGCATCCTTCCAAAGCTTCGCAACTCATCATTCCCGGCCCAACGCAAACGTGGGTGTACGTGGATGAACATCCGGACAGCATCAATGACGCCGGATGCTTCCCTCCGGACAGCTCCGTGAACATCGTCGATATACCGGCAACCTATCACAACGGAGCCAGCGGCTTCGCCTTCGCGGACGGGCACTCTGAGATTCACAAGTGGGTCGGGCCGACCATGAAGGGCACCATGTCCAGAGTCACACTCACTGCGCGTGTGAATGTCCCGACAAGGCGAGGTGATCCGGACTTGGTGTGGTACTCCTACGCGAGCCCGCGCAAGTCGGAGACTACTTACTGAGTATTGGCGCAGTATTACGGATAGGGGAATCATCCCTCGGGACCCAACAGCGTAGTCAGTGCAGCGAATACAAGGGGATTGGAGGCGGACCAAGAGATATTTCTGTACTTGCCTAACATTCAAGTTGCGATCATCTTATTTAAGCCATTAATGCTTTGCATTAGTGAGCAGGCCAAATAAGGAAAGAACCTTCAGACTTAAACAAACAACCTATTAGGGAGAAGGAGGACAGCATGCAATTCATCGGCTTTGAACATCCAAATGCGACGGACCCGCCGGGAACCGCTCGCGACCCAGCCGAGCATCAGAAACGACAGCGCGCGAAGGAGCAACTAGAGAGGTGCGTCAAGGAGATACTCGGCAAGCTATTCGATAATAGAGCTGGGTTTCCCACGGCCAAAAGAGAGAAATTGATAAAACTCATCTTTGAGAATGCCAAGGTATATTACGGAGGCCGGTTGTGCGACGGGAGTCTTAACGGCTACACCTATCCTGCGGATCAAGCGGTCCATATTTGTCCCACAACGTTTGGTGAGAATCCAGGTCGTGTCTGTGCAGTTTTGTTCCACGAGTTGATACACGCGACAGGCGAAGGAGAGTTTGACGCCGAAGCTTTTGAAAACCTTTTTTATCCTCCGAGTACCGCTGCTGCCGGCGGGAATGCTGGCGGCACATGGCCATACAACGATTGCGCAGACTTTTGTCGTGACACGAGGCTCCGAGGTGATGGACTCAGAGAAACGGATAACTTCGTATGGGATCCAAGCACGGGCGAGGTGTGGCGACGGAATGCTGACGGCTCAAAAGGTTCTCGCCTCTGGGACGATCCTGATATCCAGAAGCTGTGGCGCTGCGATTGCGGTGGCGTCAGGAGAGAAAAGGATCCTCGCGCGCCGTACGTCGATAAAGTCGAACCAGGAGACAAAGGTTACACGAGGCGACCTGAGCGTGAAGAAAACGATAGCGACGATGAGCTCGAGGAACTCCTCAGAGCGCTGGAAGCTCTCATTGCTGAGCTTAGGAAGAGGGCAAGCAGACCCCCAGGCACCGGCGAGACAGGCAAACCTCCGACTTGTGGAGGATACCCTCATGAAGGTGGGGGAACCTCCGGCGGTGGTTCGAGTCAAGGAACATCGGGCGGATACCCCCACGAAGGAACGGGTAAACCAGGGGGGGAATCAGGGGCTGGAGGAAGCCATGGCTATCCTCACGAAAGCGGCTCCAACCCGGTTTTCATTGATCGGAAAGAGTAAAATCCGGTCAACGGGATACCCCGAAATCTTGTGCGAGCCAAGCGACCCAAAGGACAACTTTCTGCTCTTGGGCCTGTTTCCTGAACAGGCCCATCATCTAAGGCGGTTTGTCGCTGAAGCCGGCGACCACAGCTCTTATCTCAACTCATTAAGCTAACGAGATCCTGCCAAATGCTGACGCTTTTCCCGTATTTCAACCGATCCCACTCCCGTCAGCAGCATTGATCCAAGGCATCCTCTGCCGCATCGTGCCGACGTGCGTGATCCGAGGAGCTTACGGATGTGCCGGAAGCAGTTGGTAAAACGGTTATTAAACCGGTCGAGTTGAGAGATTATAGGGCGACGTTCTTAGGTGCCGTTTGCCAATAGGCGCAAGTTGCTTCGCGGGCATCGATCATACCCGGCTCAACTCTGACGGTCGCTCTGGGTGATCTGTCGCCTAAAATCCTAGTGAAGCCGTTCATGCCTTCCTATTGCCAGCTCTTGGTCTCTTCCATCCGCCTCAGAACTGTGATGTAGTTGCGCGAGATAGGACCGATTCGGAAAGTGCGAGCCGAGCGCGCCAGGCGCCCGAAAATAGCGTCGAACTCATTGGCGCTCACTGGCCGCACGCCGAGTAATCCTGCGGCTACTTGCCAAAGAAAGCAATGAAGGTCGCTCAGCGATCTGCCGTCGGGACGCCGCCGAAGATTGCTGTAAGCTTCCTCGAACTCCCCATCCGACTTATCCCCCAAGCCGTCACAGAACGTCAAGACATGCTTCTCGATGAAGAACAACAGGGGCATGTACGCGGGGGGCGGTTCATCAGGCATCGTTGGGGCCAGCTTGTTACCGCGGAAGAGCGCCCGTAACGAAGGAACCGCCCAGATGCCGGCTTTCTTCCCGTCATAAATCAGAATTTCCTCTCGATTCGAGAAGTCGGCCCGGTCGCCTTGAACCTTTAAGCCAACAGTCAAATGAGTTCGGTCCAAGCCGTTGGCCTTCACCACGGCCTCCAGTGACGGATGGAGATCCACCACTTTCATCGATTCTTCAATATCGTCGAGAGGAGTCTTCATGATGTTGCTCGGAAGGTAACTTCCCGCAATGACAAAGCAACGCTGATCCTTTTGGGCGCCGGATTTCGCATTGTCGGTACGAGATGAACATTCGCAACCTGGCCGCTTCGATCCTGCTTTCTGTCACCACGGGCGGGATCGGCTACGGACTCAACGCTCTGCGTGAGGAGACGGAAACTTCCTTCGGAGGACAGTATCCTCCTCGTTACCTCGGAGGCTGCGAAATGCCGATTCGTCGCTCGCGCCTTCGCTGGTTCGCGTTAGTGTGCGGACTCTTCTTGCTCGCGGCGATCTTTCGACATCACTTCCTCTTCTCGTTTGTCGTCGGGAACAGCATGCTGCCAACCTTCCAGACGGGCGATTTGCTTCTCGTGGACAAACAAGCTTACCGGCGATCTGATCCGAAGCGTGGAGACCTTGTCCTCGCGCGCCATCGCAGCGACGTAATCGTCAAGAGGGTTGTCGGGCTCCCCGGAGAGGAGGTTGAAATCACCGAAGGGACGCTTGTCGTCAATGGTGCCCCGTTACGGGAGGACTATGTGGCGCAGAACAACCTGCTGTTCGTCGGAAGGGGAAAGATTTATCCGGAAAAAGTCGCTCTCATTGGGGACAACCAGAACTCCTGACATAGGGGGCGCGTAAAATGTCCGCTTTTTTTACCGTTCACTTTGGATGGCGTAACGCAGGCGAAGTGAAGAGCCAGGGAAAACCGTGTTGGTCTGGTTGAGTTG
>JACQWK010000444.1 GCA_016209525.1 Verrucomicrobiota bacterium | reverse complement strand
CTTCCAGGCCGCAGCGGCCGCAAACGGAAGGTGCGGCTTGCAGATTCTCGGGCGCCTCGGTCATTGGGAGCCGCTGCGGCCTGGAAGGCCGCGCGCCGTTTGGGTTGCGGCTTCGCCGCGTTCAGCGGCGCAACCGAAAACCCCACGCTGGGCTCGGAAGTCGAATTCCGCCCGCTGAACGCGGGCGGGGACGCCGGAAGCCCGGCGTCGCTACCTTTGGTGGCAGTGTCAAGATGTGCTGGAATGCGAGCCCGGCGAAATTCTGAGCTTGGATGTGTGGGCGGATTGAACGACAGTCTGCCCTTCGATATGCCAACGATTGTCCTTTGGGTTTACATCGTCTTGCTCCTCGCCGGTGGATTGGTTGGGTTTCTCAAGGCGGGCAGCAGGATCTCTCTCATCAGCTCCGGTGCGTTCGCGGCGCTTCTCATCCCAATTGCGCTTGGATTACTGCGGCCAGCCTACCTAGCGGACGTGCTGATGGCGGTGTTGCTGGGTTTCTTTTGCGCTCGATTCGCCAAGAGCAAAAAGTTCATGCCCGCCGGCCTGATGTCCATCCTTACCGTTGTGGCTTTGCTCCTTCGGCGCTTCCAGTAGGACTCCCAACGAACCATCGCTTCGTAAATCGTAAATTGGCTGTGCGCCTCTTCTCGGCGGCGGCGACCGTCGCGCTGCACGGCGTGCGGCCAACGAGCAGAAGCTATCCCTTGTCCACGAAATCCTCCACGAACTTGCGGAACCGTTGGAAATTAGCGGGCGCAAAGTCCCGCACGACGACGCCGTTCTGGCCGGTAACTTTGACGGTTACCGCCTTGGCATTGGCAATCGCCCGCAGTTCATCGGCGCTCGCGAGGTAGATGGCGTCTTCACTGACCAGCCCGCGCCGGAGCTTGCGGGTATTCAAAGTGCCGACGCCCCGGAACTTGAGTTCTTTGCCATCGGCGACCACGGACAGGGAGGTCCCCGGATTGATGTTCAACAGGCCCGTTTCCTCTCTGGCCGCATAACGCACCTCTAGATAATACTCGAAGTACTGTCGATCCTTGAAGACCCGCGACGCATTCAGCCAAAGCACTTCACGCACGGGGCCCTGCGTCTCCAATTCATTTTCAGGGATCAAGTCCGTTCGCAAATGCGTATAGGGATCATAGTGAGTGGCCACATCGGGGATCGGGATGGAGGCGCAGCCGGCCAGAAGGCCGATCGCAGCGAGCGAAGCTGCGGCCACGAGCCTGTTGCGGCGCCAAGCCGCGCGATCCTTGTGGTTAGGCATGGTCGGTAAAAAGTTTGGCATAGGTTTCGATTCGTCAGTCAATTGGTTCATCTTCGCCAAGCGATTCGCGTCATTGGACGTTCGTCGCTTGCGAAATATTGACATGCGCGTCTGATTTTCAAATACATTTCTCATCGACTCCGCGCTCCACAGGATTGAATCAGGAATGGCACCACGGACGGTCGCTGCCGAGGTGAGGAGGCGGACCCAATTTACGATCTACGATTTACGATTTGCGGTGGTGCACCCGCCTCCCATCGGCGGCGGACGATTCTTGAGCCGGCCCTGTGCCTCGCAGGTTTATGCTGACGCCTTTGCCCGATCAATTCTTCCGGCCTTCCGCCAGTGCGGTTGCACCCTTGTTGCTCGGCCATTGGCTAATTCGGATGACCGAGGAAGGCCCTTGTGGCGGCCCGATTGTGGAGGTCGAGGCTTACCTGGCCGACGACCCGGCTTGTCATGCCTTCAACGGGGAAACACCGCGCAACCGCACCATGTGGGGTCCGCCAGGCCAGGCGTATGTTTATCTCATTTACGGATACCACTTTTGCGTCAACGCAGTCTGTTGTCCGCAGGGAACGGCGGAGGCGGTGCTCATCCGCGCCATTGAACCCTCCGTCGGCGAAACATTGCTCCAAAGAAATCGCCCCGCCAGAACCCGAGGCGACCTCACCAATGGCCCGGCCAAACTTTGTGCCGCCATGCGGATCGACCGCCGGCTGGACGGAACCAACCTGTGCGATGCCCGTTCTCCGCTCTTTATCGGAACCAACCCGGACATCCGGCGCTTCCAGGAAACCCACGGGCCAGTCGTGGCGACGACTCGCGTCGGGATTTCGAAGGCGGCCGAGCTGCCGCTCCGATTCTATCTCGCCGGTAGTCTCTTCGTGTCCCAGCGCACCCGCAAGCGATCAGGGACTGAAACGTGAAACGCAAATGGAAAACGCGCCGGATCGGAGACCGGTGCTCCGAGGTTGGGCGCATCTTGACACTGCCACCGAATCTCCAACGGCGTAACTCCCTCTCTTCCACGAAGTGGAGGAGAGGGCCGGGGAGAGGAGGAGCATTTCATCCAAGCACATCTGGCCACGGTCACCACACGAGGTTGCCCTCTCCCCGACCCTCTCCCACTCCTACGTCG
>JACQWK010000443.1 GCA_016209525.1 Verrucomicrobiota bacterium | reverse complement strand
GTCCCAGCCTGACTACTTTATCCGTTATATCGCCTATGACACGCCGGCGACCTTGCATCAAATCAACGAAATCGAATACTTCGGCAACGTCACCGCCCCTATTGTTCCCGCCGAGTTTGGTCAAACCGTCAATGGCTTCCAGGATGACTTCACGGGCGCGACCCGCGATCCGGATTGGAAGGCCTTCGGACCTGCCGGAGACCGTTACGAGCAGATGAGCGGCATCCTTTATGTGAGCACGAGCGTCGGGGATCCGAACCATCTCCTGTATATGAAGCCCGGTTACAGCAACGACGTGCACGAGGTGCTGGCGCGAATTCGAGTGCCGGTCTTTCAGGATAACCACGATTATCCGCGGGGCGGTATTGCGGTCGGCGTCCAGACCAACACCGCGGATGTGAGCCGAGGATTGAACTTGCACTTTCGTAGCAGCACCCAGGACAACGTGCCCGGCCGCCAATTCAAGTTCCTGGATGACCTGCGGGCGTGGGGACCAGCGGGATTAAGGACCAACATTCCGCCGCAAACGACGGTCGGTTGGACGAACAATGTTTGGTACTGGCTGCGCATGCGGCTCGATCCGAGAGCGGACGGAACCAACAGCCTTTTCGGAAAAGTATGGGTCGCGGATGGTGTCACCCCCGAACCTGCGAACTGGCAGTTGACGTGGCGCGATTCCGCGATCCCGAAACCGCTCCGGAAAGGTTTCGCGGGCATTGCAGGTTCGAGCGTGGATGGGAGCGGCAATGGCCTCGGACACCTGGAAGTGGACTACATCCTGATCAAGGCCGCGGGGCTGCCGCAAGTCAAAGTGGACTTCAGTCCGACGGGACCGCCTCCAACTTTGCCGATGTTCACAGGAGTTACGAAGATAGCCCCCAACCGGCTGCAGATTGGGTGGGTTGGAGCCGGGACATTGGAACAAGCCGACAACGTGACCGGGCCGTGGGCCGCGGTACCTGCTGCGTCGGCTGTCGGGATCATTACGACCACTGGGCCTGCGAAATTCTATCGGCTGCGGCCATGAGATCGTAGGATCGAGATCTGTTGAGCAAAAGACCGGAGGAAACTCCGGTCTTTTTTTGCGTGGCAGGGACTCGGTGGAACGCGTCCCTATCAGGCATACAGGGCCCTGTTGCGTTCTTTTCACTTGTTCCGTTACCGCCTCCAATCCTATCCTGCGGATACCATGGAAAAACGAGCTTCTTTCAATCGCCGCCAATTCTTCACGAGCCTCATGGCCGGGGCGGCCCTGTCGCAAATCGTGCGCGCCCAAGCGCAGCAAGCGCCGGGCGAAATCTTTCTCGAACGTCCCGCGGCAGGCATCCCTCATAAGGGCAAGGTGCTGCTCGCCCTCCAGGCCCATTCCGACGACATCCCGCTCTCTGCGGCCGGCACGGTCGCCAAGCTCGTTCAGGAGGGTTATAGCGGCTACCTGGTTCGCGCGACCAATGACGACATGGGCGATGCTCCCGGACTCGGCACGCCCGGCACGATCGGCGAAAACGTCCTGCGCAACGAGCGCGACAGCGCCGCGCTGGTTGGAATCCTGGGCCTGAAAGGCAACTTCGATCTGAATTACAACAACCACTACATGGCCGGCGTTCCTTTGAACGAGTTGATGTGCCGGATCATCTTCCTCATCCGTTTGTTGAAGGTGGACACGGTCGTTTGCTGGGACCCTTGGGCGCATGACGAGGAGAATCCCGATCATTACATGCTGGCCCGAGCCGTCGAGGCCGCCTGCTGGATTGCCGGGCGGAAGCATGATTTCCCGGAGCAGTTCGCCGCCGGACTCAAACCTCAAACAGTCCAGGAGAAGTATTACTACGCGCGGCGCCCGGAGATCACGCGGGTGGTTGATATCAGCGGTGTGATCGACAAGAAGGTCGAAGCCAATCGCGCCAATGTGGCTAAAGGACCGGCCGGGACCAACGGATCCCGCTTGCGAGCCGAGCTGGCCAAACAAAACCTGCGCCTGCCGTTGCTGGGTGACGACGACACCACGGCAGACCGCAATTACATCAAGGAGTTCGTCCTGGCGCGGAACCGGGAATTGGGGCGAAAGTACGGCGTCGGATACGCCGAAGCCTTCCACTACATCGGCCCCGGGCCGGGTGCCCGAAGTTCGCGAGTGGAAGAATACATAAAGCAGAACGCCGTTCCGCTGAAATGAACGTAAGAATTGATCACCCTGACGTCACCATGCAAACCACAAACCCCTGTTCTTTCAAATGGCCGAGCTCTCTCCGCGCCTCCTGGCTTGCGGGTGGCGTTGTTTCTCTGGCCGTGGCCTTACATGCCGGTGATCGCCCCGCGGTCTCGACTCCGCGGGCCACGTCCGGAGACACCATCATTGAGCCGGATTGGTCGCAACGACTCACCCTCACGGTCGGTCCAGCCCAAGCGGACCTGATCGGCACAAGCGACCGCGCCTTGCAGTCGGCGGTGGATTACGTGGGGCGGCTCGGCGGTGGCACTGTGCGTGTCCTGCCCGGGATCTATCGATTGCGAAATGCGGTTTATCTCCAGTCAAAGGTGCGACTGGCTGGCAGTGGCGCGGAGACGGTTCTCATTAAAGAACCTTCAGTGACGACGAAGCTGGCGGAGGACAGCGACTGGTACGATCAGGAGATTAGGCTGGAGGATGCGAGCGGTTTTGCCATCGGCGACGGCGTCTGTCTCCGGGCGAAGAATTCGGACCATGGCGGCAAGACCGTGGTTAAAAGGACGCTCGTCGCGCGAACAGGAAATCGTTTCAAGCTCGACCGGCCATTGCGGGAGAACTTCTGGAAACGCGGCGACGCGACGGTCTCGACGCTCTTCCCGATCCTCAGCGGCGAAAACATTTCGGACATCGCGATCGAGAATCTCACCCTCGACGGCGACAAGGCGCACAACGACAATCTCGATGGCAACTACGCCGGCTGCATTTTTCTTCAAGATTGCAGCCGCATCGCCATCCGCGGCGTTCACGCGCGGAATTACAACGGCGACGGCATCAGTTGGCAGGTTTGCCACGATGTGGTCGTCGAGAACTGCGTTTCGGAGAATCACACCGGTCTCGGTCTTCATCCGGGTTCCGGTTCGCAGCGCCCCATCATTCGCAATTGCCGCGTCGCAGGAAACGACATCGGCATCTACTTCTGCTGGGGCGTGAAGTTTGGGCTGGCGGAGAAAAACATGCTAACCGGCAATCGCGTCGGCGTTTCGATCGGCCACAGGGACACAGACAATCTTGTGACAGGCAATGAGATTCTCCAAAGCCGCCAGGTCGGAGTGCTCTTTCGGGACGAAAAGGACAAGAGTTTCGCGGGCCATCGCAATCGCGTCGAAAACAACCGGATCGTCGATAGCGGCTCGACCGATGGCGTGGCCATCGACGTGCAAGGAGCGACCGAAGCCGTCGTGTTGTCGGGCAACGAAATCCTTGAGACCCGACAGCCCGCCGACCGCGTCGCCGTGCGGCTCGGCGCGGAGACCAAAGCGATTCAAGTGCGGACCAATCAAATCAAGGGCTTCGCCACCGCGGTGAAGCAACTGCCGCTGACGATTCCTCGATGAAGCTGCGTCCGAATTCACTTTGGTGAGAGAGTTCATGGTTTTCATACAGCTCAAGGTGCCGCCGGTTGCGGCTTCTGCCAACGCCCATGCCATCTTGATCGTTGGCCGCCTATGCCCAGGGCACGAGTCAGCGATACAGTGACTTTGATCGTGTTTGCAGTGTTGGGTTTCCTGTTCTCACTTGTGTTCCTGTATTGGGGAGGCGTGGAGTGGGTCTTCCACACGACCAAACCGTTTCACTTTCTCGACGATTCGCTGCTATTCGCGTTTATCCTGCTGTTCACTGCGTCGGGGTGTTCGGTGGCTATGGTTGGACAGCGTTTTGCAAGCGGTGCTCGCTACGGCGCTCGGTTTGCCGTCGTTGCAGGCGTGTGGGTTGGTACGGTCCTGCTTGCATCGGTCGCGGTCAGGATTGTTGCCGAAGCTGTGCATCGAAGCACCCAGTCCATCCCGGAAGGTTTACTTCCCGTTGGGTTGCTGCTTATCCCCGCTCTCGCGGCTGTCAGCGTCTTGCTCGTGGGTTTCAGGAGAGCAAGAGGATATGATCCAAGCGGCTAACAAATCGCTGGAGACGATTCTCCGCTGAGCGTCTCGCTGTTGAACTCATGGCAGGAGAAGGTGCTCGTGCTACAAACCCACCGCAACCGAGGCGCACTTCAAAGGTGGGGGTGATTAAAGAACCAGACCGACCAGAGTGTCTCCTCTTTGTGATCTCTGCGACCTTTTGCGGCTGAAGTGCCGTTTCCAGATTGAATGATCAGCGGTTGCTCGAGACCGAGCCGCGCGGTTTCAAGGAAAGAAATTGAGCGGCGAACGGCTGGGTCGATTTCAAGGCGTGGTCGCCGTGTTCGACCGACGGTTCGATTTCGCTGCCTTCGTGCCATTCGTTCCAGCTCGTCAGCAACACCCAGTCCGGCCCCGCCGCGATGGCTTCTTCCCACAAAACGCGGTACGTTTCGCCGCCGTGCCGATCCGTGTTCGGACGCGGCGACGGCCGCCCAAGCTTGCTGTCATCGTAGCCTGGAATGACCGTCACACACGCGATGCGATCCGTCCCTGCCGCGCGCACCCAGGCTGGATAGGCCGTCCGGGCCCAGGTTCGAATCTCCGCCGCCGATTTGCCGGTCGTGCTGCGCGTTGGATTGTAGGTGTGAATCCCATCGAAAACACGCGCTGCCTTCTCCGAGATTTGATCCCCGATGAACACGGCGCCGCCGCCGAACTTTTGGTTGGCCTCTGAAATCACCTTGAGCCAGCCCTCGGCCTTGATCTGCCCTAAGGCGCGCCCGTAAATGAACAGCACCGGTTTGGCGTTCACCTTGAGCCATGCGGGATGCCGCCCATAGTGTTCCAGCAGATAGAGGACATCTTTCGACGCATCGTTCGCGTGGACCGTTTCGAAATAGACGGTGATGTTCAGTCCGGCCTTCTGCGCGGCCTCAAGCAGCGGCGGCAAGCCTCGGTCATGAAAATCGCCTTGCGCCCACCAACTCACGATGAACCCGGTGAGTCCTGCCTCTTTCGCCCAGCGGCAGTGTTGTTCGATCACCTTTGGATCGTGGCTGTCGTAAGGCCCAAGCCTGGGATAGTGCGTCGAGCTGCCGATGATTTGAGCGGATTCGTCCACTTTCTCCCAATGAACCCAGCTCCCGCTGACGGGCGGATTCCCGTACCAGCCATAGTAAAACGCCAGCACCTGTCGCGGCACGCCTCTCCACTGAACCTGGCTCCGCGCTTTCAGCAAAGGGTCCAAGCCCTGCGCTCCGGCGTGCGCGATGACTGTCAATCCGGCGATGCCGGCCAACAACGATACTGAAAAAACTCTTCGAGCACGCATAGATCGATTGTTCAAACCTTCAGCCGTTTTGAGGTTGTTCCCGACAAAAGGTCAGTCGGTCCCCTCGTTCCAGCCGCAGCATCCTGACGCTTTCAGGCAAGCTGAGATTTGATTGAAGTCAAGGCCATGATGCACGCTAGCACCGCTTGGAGGCTCGCCACAAACCGGAGCGCCGGTCTCCGATCCGGCGCGTTTGGCGACGCAACGTCTTGCGTGCTGGATCTGAGACCGACGCCCCAATTCTCAGCCGCCTGAGCACAATTCGCGGCTGCCGTCGGGAGGATTCTCTGCCCGAAATGGCAGGCGAGACGCCCGATTCCAAGCGGAGGTCGATCGGACCTTTTCCTTGTTCCGAGGTTTTCAGACGACTATGCTCCAGTCCGATCTGGAAAAATTCAATCCCATGACTTCTTAATGCCTTCGCCGTGAAAGCAACGACTTTCATGCTCGCCCTGATTCTCCTGTTGAGCCAACTGCGAGCACAAGATGCCGATCAATCGAAAGTGGGCTCCATTCGCGTTTACACTCCATCGGCTGCAGCTTCTCCCCCTTCAGTCGAGGTCCATCGGGATCGAACGGTGACCTTTAGGTTATTCGCGCCGCGGGCCCAAACAGTTGATTTGGTGGGTCGGTGGGAAAGGCCTGGCCGAGTGTCGATTGAAACACTCACGGCCATGGTGAGAGGCTCAAACGACATTTGGCATATCACGATCGGCCCGCTCCAACCCGACATTTACGCTTACAGTTTCATAGCAGACGGATTGGAGATGGTGGATCGATATAATCCATGGGTGCAAGGGGCAAGTTCCGGTTATGGCCCCCGACCCTCGCCGCTTATTCTTCGAAGCGTCGTGGAAGTCCCCGGCGACCCGCCCCAGCTCTGGGAGAATCAGGTTGTTCCGCATGGCACAGTTCATTATCACCGCTATTTTTCAAAATCGCTCGACGTCGCACGGCGATTGCATGTTTACACCCCGCCCGGGTACGAAAACGGTTCCAAGCAGTATCCGGTCCTCTATCTCCTCAATGCCGGGGGAGATGACGCCAACTCGACTTCTTTTGGGCAAATTCATCTGATCGCCGATAACCTCCTAGCCCAACGCAAAGCCAAGCCAATGATCATAGTTATGCCCAATATCTACATGTTTTTGGACCTGTCGACTCAGGCTCTGCAAAGCATTCGATCGCGCGGGATGAATCCTTTCCTCGAGGATTTCAGAAAAGAAGTCATGCCCCTGGTGGAAAAGACATATCGCGTGAAAGCCAATCGCGACAATCGCGCCATTTTCGGAGGTTCATTCGGTGCAAGCCACGCTGTGCGTTTTGGACTGAGCCACCGTGAGCTTTTCGCTTGGGTTGGGGCTTCGGCTGGCGGCTTCCTGCAGGAGTCAGAGATCGACGGCACTTTTCCTGGCGCCAAGAGCAACCTGAGGCTGTTATGGTTTTCCTGCGGCGTGGAAGATCCCCAAATCGAGAACGCTCGTAAGTGTTCCGCTGCATTGCGCGCAAAAGGTATCTCTCATCAGTTTTTTGAAGCGCCGGGTGGCCATCCCTTTGAAAACACGCGGCCCACCTTTGCTACATTCCTTGCATTGCTCTTCGTCAAATAGGGGAATGACTCCGGTAGTTGAATCCGCGAATTACGCGAATCAGCGCGGACAGCCTTGTCCGCGGGTTCGATTCCTCTGGGCGATTTTGCATCAAGAGTGCGGTCGAAGCCGCGAAAAGCGCGAACCACACAAAAACGCAGCGCGGAAAACCGCAGCCAAAGTAATCAGTGATCAGTAGTCAGAGAAAATCGCGCAGGAAGTCAGGTCAGCACTTGAAGTCGTCGGGGGCGAGCGCAGCCCTGTCTAACTGCTGCGGCTTGACGGTGGCACTGAGGTCTTTGATTTCGAACTTCCCTGCGGCATTGGTCACCGATGTTTGCAGCCTCCAGGCTTTCAAAGCCACGCTTGCTTCGATGTTCACTTCACGGCCAGCCGGCCCTTGGATAGTTAAGAGGTTTGATCCATCCGGCAGCCGTTCGAGGCATTTACATTTGTTGAACGGCCCTTGTGCGGAGGTCGGCTGCATCCGAAAGGCCAGTGACCGATTTTGTTCCGCCTCGTGAACTCACCGCTTCCCGTTTCTCTTCAGGTAGGTGATCCCTGTCATGGTGAGGAGTGGGGGAATATGGGCTAAGTCCTTGTCATCGAATAGGACCACCGACGTCCTCCCCACCGCCACCTGATATCGCTCGCGAACCAGGTACTTCGCGCCATCCGCCATCTTTATCTCGAACGGAATTCCTTCATTGATCGCAGTGTGAATCTGCTCGCGTGTCATAGGAGAGTTTCAAACGCGCTCTGGAACGCTGGAAACCTCTCGGAGCTCCGGTTCCACCCACTTGCCGTGCTCGCGGATCAGGTCCACCAGCCGATCAACCGCTTCCGCTTCTGGGATGTTGAATTTCACGGGGGACTTCCCGACGTAAAGATTGATCTTTCCAGGCGCTCCTCCGACATAGCCAAAATCCGCGTCCGCCATTTCGCCGGGACCATTCACAATGCATCCCATGATCGCGATCTTGACTCCTTTGAGGTGGCTGGTTCGGGCTTTGATCCGGGCGGTCACGGTTTGCAGGTTGAACAATGTGCGGCCGCACGACGGGCAGGCCACATAATCGGTTTTGAAGGAGCGGCTGCCCACCGCCTGCAAAATGTTGTAAGCAAGCCGCAGGCTTTGGCCGCCGCCGCTCTCCCCGCGAACCAAAATCGCATCCCCAATGCCGTCCGCCAGCAGCGAACCGATCACGACGGCGGCGCGGAGCAGCGCAATTCTGGGCTCCAGCGGAGTTTCCGGGAACTGGAGGCAATCTTTGAGCAGGATGGGATTGTTGAGTCCAAGGCGCTTGAGTTTGGCCGCCAATAAACGGAATGCGGGAATGGCCGGCAGCGCCACGCCGTCTTTGACCGTGACAAGCTGAGTTTCACAATTGACTTTGAAATCGGCCGCCGGATCGATCTCGAACACGTTCAGGTCTTCATATACCGCCTCCGGCTTCACATCGTCGCGAGGCCGGATTTTCGGGGCGACCTTGTCCCAAGTGCCTCGTGTGACCACCGCGCGGATGGTCTGCTCGCCGCCGCACTTCACACCGTCCATCAACTCGACTTCCGGCGTGGGCCGCCGTTGGTAGGCAAACGGATCGAACGGCCAAGAGGCCATAGACGCGAGGGCACCCGGATCCATTTTGGATTTCGGATTTTGGATTTCGGATTTTGGGCTAGTGAGCCTCCTTTCGTCGGCTGCTACGGTCAGGAATGGGACCTGTTCCAGAAGGTCGCGGCACACCGGGATTTCATGGGGCGAATCTTCGGTCAGCGAAACGCGAATCGTGTCGCCGAGCCCGTCACAGAGCAGCGATCCGATCCCGATGGCGCTTTTGATGCGGCCATCCTCGCCTTCGCCGGCTTCCGTCACTCCCAAGTGAATGGGATAATTCCAATCCGGGCCGAGCTCTTCGAGGCGCGCGACCAAGAGCCGATAGCACTCGATCATGACCTTCGGATTGCTGGCTTTCATGGAGAACACGAAATTATGGAAATCCAGTTTCCGAGCGATGTTCGCGAATTCGAGCGCGCTCTCGACCATGCCGAGCGGCGTGTCGCCATAGCGATTCATGATCCGATCGCTGAGCGAGCCATGGTTGGTGCCGATGCGCATGGCCCGGCCAAGTTCCTGGCACAGCTTCGCCAGCGGGGCAAATTTCTCCTCGATCCGGACAAGTTCTGCGGCGTATTGCGCGTCGGTGTATTCCTTGACGAGAAACTTTTTCGAGTCCGCGTAGTTTCCGGGATTGACTCGAACTTTTTCCACCCACTTCGCGGCTTCCATCGCGGCTTCGGGTTTGAAGTGGATGTCCGCCACGATGGGAACGAGGCAGCTTTTGGCGCGCAATTCCGCGACAATGTTCTTGAGGTTGGCGGCATCTTTGACGGTTGGGGCCGTGATGCGAACCAGTTCGCAGCCCACCTTGGCCAAATCCAGCGTCTGCTGAACGCACTCGGAGGTGTCCATTGTGTCGCAAGTCAGCATCGACTGCACAACGACCGGATGATCTCCTCCGATGATCACGCCTCCACGCGCGGGATCGCCGACGACGACTTCGCGGGTCGTGCGGCGTTCGTGAGCGAAAGGAGAACGGCAGTATCGCATACCGCGTTATCTGGCCGGCGCAGGCGCCGCGGGGGCCTTCGAGCCGGGTTCTTCAATCACGGAGCCGCTTTCGAAGAACGTCTTGAAGAGCCGAAAGCGCTTGGTGTCATGGAATGAAACGTAGAGCAAGAACGAGATCAACAACACGGCGAAGGCGGTGGTGGTGTATTCCATGACGCGGACGCTGAGCGGCCGCCGGCGGATGCGTTCGATGATGGCCATGAGGATATGGCCTCCGTCCAGCACCGGCACCGGCAGGAGATTGAGGATGGCCAGATTGATATTCAGCAGGACTAGAAAACTCAAAGCCAGCCGGTAATCCGTATTGAAATAGCCGCTCAGCATCGCAAAAATTCCGATCGGACCGCTGAGATCCTTCAGACCCACGCCGGTCTGTTTGGAATGCGCCAGGGCGCTGAGTGTCCCCACGGTTTTTTCCCAGACGTCCGCTACTTGAGCCCAGGGGTTCGGGCCCGGCCGCTGGACGACATAGACGTTATCCGAATTGATTCCCAGTTCGATTCCGACAAATCCCTTCTTCGTTGTTGGGTCAGCCGCCGGTGTCACTTTTAGGGCGAGCCGCTCGTTGGCCCGGGCGACCATGATTTCGGTTTCGATGTCGGGATGGCGGCGGATGAGTTCGATGAGCTGTTCGCGAGCCGCGATGGGAATGCCGCCGAAGGAGAGGATCACGTCCTTGACTCTGAGCCCGGCCCGTTCACCGGGCATCTTCGGCAAAACGCGCGTCACTTCGGGGTGATCGCGAGGCTCCAGATTCAACACTTTCCAGCCGAGGGTGGGATTGATCTTGGCGGTCAGTCGATGGGTCGTGCGAACGCCGTCCAGTTCGATGACCACGGGAAGCACGTTCGTTCGGGCCAAGACCGTGGCCATCTGAACGTCTTGCCAGGAATTCACTGGTTTGCCGTTCACTTCGACGATTTGATCGCCTTCGTGAATGCCCAGCTTCGCTTCGGCGGAATTGGGGTCCACGTAACCGATGATTGAAGGGTTCACGAGGATTGGCAATCCGACGACGTAAATGGCTGTGGCGATCACGAAAGCAAACACCACATTCATGAACGGCCCGGCGAAGGCCACGAGAATTTTCGACCACGGCGAGATGGGAGGCAAAGGTTCCTCCGAAGGATTCCGGCTGCCCTCCAACGCTTCCGACGTGATCATCTGCGGCAGTTTGACAAAGCCACCGGCTGGAATCCACCGGAGGGAATACAGGATCCCGTCCTTGACCCAGCTATAGGCTTTCGGGCCAAAGCCGATGGCAAACTCCTCGATCTTCAACCCTCTTCGGCGGGCCATCCAGAAATGGCCGTATTCGTGAACGAAAACCGCCGCGCCGAACGAAATCAAAACTCCGGCCGCGATGTACAAATAATTCAGGAACTCACTCATGTATCGAATATGCGCTAACTTCTCGAATCGGCTGGCACTCTAACCCGCGTCTCCTTGGCTGGCAACTTCCGAAACCCAATCCGAAACCAAGTCAGGCGTCCGACCGCAAGTTTGCGGATCGAGTACCGCACTCAAGGCGAGGGGAGCGGACGCGGCACTTGGAGCGGGAGTCGCGACCAGATTCCTGCGCGCTGGCGGCATTTGCCGCCGCCGGAGTTGCTCGGTCTGCTATCGACGCCCTGAAGACAATGCTCGTATGGCGATGAAGTCACAGCGTTTCCACGGACTCCAGGTGGGCATGGGAAGGCTTGTTGGCGTCGATGCCGGCAATGACAGGAAGCAAATGGCTCGGATGAAAACCGACGAGGATACAATCCTCACCTCTTCCAATCGAAGGCGCCCTTTTTCAGAGCGTAGATGTAGCCCACAAACAGAATGCCGAGGAAGGTGATCATCGAGCCGAAGATCAGATTCGCGTGGTCGCGGAGCATATCTTTGTACACCACGGCCCAGGGGTAGAGAAACACCACCTCGATGTCGAACAGGATAAACAGCATGGCCACGAGGTAAAACTTGACGGACAAACGCGTGCTGCCTTCGCCCACTGGTTGCATGCCGCATTCGTAAGGTGTGTCCTTGATCTGGTCGCGCCGGCCTTTTTGTCCAAACAGGACCGAGATGATTAACATCCCGAAGGCAAAGCAGACCGCCACGACGACCAGGATGAGCACCGGGATATACTGCGTGAGCTGATCCACGCCGTGACGCTAAGAAAACGGTCTGGGTTTGGCAAGCGGATTGCGGGGCGCTGGCTCGAACTGCTGGCAGCAGTGGCGGCGGGCGTCCTGCCTGCCGTAGCGCCGTGGCGTCTCGCCCGGCGGATCCGGCTGCGTATTCGTCGGCGCGCTGGGAGTTGCCGGCCAATTCCGGGCTGCAAGATGCGGCCCGCTGCGTCAGCCGGGGACGCCCGCCGCTCCTCCCCACATGCAATTCCACTCCGAGATGCGCCGAAAACGATTTCGGGCTTGCGTTCTTGACGCCGCGACCGAATGATTTTTGAAAAACATGAGTTCTCAGCTTACAGATTCCACCAGCTTTTATGAATTTTGGGCCTGGTTGGAGCAGAATAAGAAGCGTCTGATCTACGTGGCCGTGGCCTTGGTCGTGGTGGGGTCGATCATTGCGGTTTACCGCTGGAACAAGGCACAAACAGAGCTGGCTGCGAGCGATGCGCTGCTGCAATTGCGCCCTCCGCTGGGCTCACAGGACAAAACGAGCGTGCCGGAAGCGGCCAGCTATCTCAAGGTCGCGAACTCATTCCCAAGCACCACAGCGGCGCAGCGCGCCCTGCTCTTGGCCGCAGGAGCGCTTTTCAACGAAGGCAAATATCAGGAAGCGCGCGGCCAGTTCGAAAGCTTTCTGCAACGCTACGAGGCTCATCCGTTGGCTGTGACGGCGGCCTACGGGAAAGCGGCTTCACTGGAGGCAGAAGGCAGGCAAGAGGAAGCGTTGCGGGCTTACCAGGACGTAGTCACCCGGCACTCAAGAGCCGCTCTGCTTGACGATGCAAAGCTTGCTCTCGCACGACTTTATGAAGCTGCCAAACAACCTCAATTGGCCCTCCAAATGTACGAGGAAATCACTCGGACGAATCTGATGAGCGCCCGGAGCACGGAAGCAATGAGGCGAAAGGACAATCTGATCGCAAGACACCCGGAGCTAGCTAAAACAAATACGCTGGCGGCGTCGCCTCCCTTGGGAGTCTCTTCGGCGCCGACGAATCTCCCCACCCCCGCCAGCACTGTTATGAGCAGCAATCCGCCCGCCGCCCAGGTGAATCCGACTCAACCTGCTGCAACTAACATTGCGGTTCCGCCACCCGCACCAGCCACGAATGGGGCGGTCCCAAAGCAATAGCTTGAGAATTACGATCATAGGAACCGGTTACGTCGGACTCGTGACCGGAGCGTGCTTTGCCGAAATCGGACACGCTGTGATCTGTGTCGATTGTGACGCGGCAAAGATCGACCTGCTCCAAAAGGGCGGCATGCCCATTTACGAGCCGGGCTTGGAGGAGTTGGTCCGTCGAAACGTCGCGGCTGGACGATTGGCCTTCACGACCTCGACTCGCGAGGGCGTGGAGAAATCCGACGTGATCTTCATTGCGGTGCCGACTCCACCTTTGCCCGATGGATCGGTCGATCTGAGCTTCATGGAAGGAGTGGCGCGAGAGATCGCCGGGGCCATGACCAGTTACAAAATCGTCGTTGATAAAAGCACCGTCCCGGTGAAGACCGGAGAAAAAGTATCCGAAACCATCCGGCGCTACTGCAGGTCGAAAGTCGAATTCGATGTCGTGAGCAATCCGGAATTCCTCCGCGAAGGATTCGCGGTCGGCGATTTTCTCAAGCCGGATCGGATCGTCGTCGGGGTCATTTCGCAGCGGCCGGTGGCGGCCATGACGGAACTTTACGCCCCGCTCAACGCCCCCGTCATTGTGACTGACATCAATTCAGCCGAGCTGATCAAGCACGCGTCGAACTCGTTCCTGGCGCTGAAGATTTCTTACATCAACGCGATCTCCGTCCTGTGCGAAGCTTCGGGAGCCAACGTGCAAGAGGTCGCGAACGGGATTGGAATGGATCCCCGGATTGGCCGGCGGTTCCTCGATGCCTCGCTCGGATTTGGCGGGAGCTGCTTTCCCAAGGACCTGAGCGCTTTCATCAAGATCGCCGAACAACTCGGCTATGATTTCGCGCTCCTCAAAGAAGTCCAGCGCGTCAATGCGCGTCAGATGGAGCGATTCGTCAAAAAGATCGTGAATACGCTCTGGGTTTTGAAGGACAAGAACATCGGTGTGCTCGGCTTGGCCTTCAAGGAAAATACCGATGATGTCCGCATGTCGCCGGCGATTGAACTCTGTCAACGACTGCAACAGGAGGGGGCCGTGTTGCGGGTGCACGATCCGAAGGCGATGGACAAGGCTAAGACGGTTCTCACAGGGGTCACGTACGTGGCCGACATGAACCGTGTCGCCGAAGGCTGCGACGCCTTGGTGGTGGCGACCGAGTGGCCCCAATTCAAGAAGCTCGACCTGGAACGCGTGAGGCGTCTGTTGTCTCACCCCATTCTCTTCGACGGGAGGAACTTGTTCGACCCGGAGGAAATGGAGCGGCTTGGCTTCATTTACAAGAGCATTGGCAGGTAGCGGGCGACGCGCAACGGCGCCATGAAGCGTAGCCGCCGACGTGAGGAGGCGGACTTTGGTGATCGGGTCGAAATCCGAAACAAAGCCGAATGACCGAAATCCGAATCTCAAAACCAGGTCCTTACCCCGACGACCGACGGATCGTTGAGGTCGCGGCGGGCTTGGTCTTTCGCAAAGGAAGACTCCTGATTACACGACGGCGCCCGGAAGATCATCTGGGGGGCTATTGGGAATTCCCAGGAGGAAAACGCGAGCCGAACGAAACGTCCGAAGCGTGCCTCCAACGCGAGCTCTCGGAAGAACTCGGCATCGTGGTTCGCGTGGATGAACTGCTGGGGTGCGTCACGCATCGCTACCCCGAGAAGACGGTGAGGTTGGAGTTCTACCGCTGCACTTGGCGTCGCCACAAGCCGCGTGCCTTAGGTTGCCAGGATTTCGCCTGGGTGACGCAGAGAGAGGTGGGAAGTTACGTCTTTCCGCCGGCAGATAGAAAACTCCTGCGAAGACTGCGCGTGACCGACCACTTCTGGCGCTAGCGAAGACGGGGTGAGGGGAAAGGTAATGCAGCCCATTCTGCGGCTTCCTGGGCAAAAAAATCCGCCTCCTTGCGTCGGCGGCTATGAGTCATACTTTGCCGTAGAAATCCTCCACGACTTTTCGGAAATGGTTCTGAGCGACGTTGACGATTCCGATTTCCCTCGCGGCGTTCTCTTCGGAATCACTCGCGTGCGCCGCATTCACCATGATCGTCTGGCCGAACTCACGCCGGATCGAACCGGGCGGAGCTTTGGAAGGGTCTGTCGGCCCCAAGACATCGCGAATCTTGCGTACGGCCTCCGGCCCTTCGTACACCAGGGCGATGCATTTTTCCGTGCCCGGAGCTTTTTTCGCCGCTTCATCGCATTCGCTGGGAGTCCGGCCCGACATGAACTTGACGATATTTTCGAACTGATGATCCCCGTAGATGGGTCCCAGGAGCTGGCCGAGCCGTTTTTCTTCCGCAAGCGGAATCGCGAATCCCATTTCCTTCTCGAGAGCCGCCTTGGCGCGGGCCGCGACGACGTCGGTCAATTTGGTCTGCAAGACCTCCCGCACGGGAGCATAAAACTCGATGGCCTCGGCAACGCTCATTCGATGGACTTTGATTCCGACGATGTAAAGGCCGGTGCGGGAGAAAAAATCGATCATGTTGCCTGGACGCCCCGTCGGGAATCGAAAGTTATCCGGCTTAATCAAGACAAGCGTGTGCTGAGGCTTTTCGCCAGGTCCATAGCCGATCGTATTGTCTAGGATTCCAGCGTCCGTGTTCGAGTAACGGGTCCAGAGCTTCAATTTCGACTCGGCCTCTTTGACGTTGGGAGCCGCCAGGACCGCCGGTTCGAAATAGCGAACCTGATCGTGTTCGTCCAGCATCAGGTCTCCGTAGGTGTCGCGGATCGTCTCCCCGCCCCGCCGGTTCGCGATAATGTGGCCAACGACGGCGCGCGTTTTTCGCACCGCATCTTCTCCTTGGAAAAGCAGCACCATGACGCGGCGGCGGCGCTGTGTTTTCGGGTCGGGCGAGAAATTCTGAACGATGTAATCCCGAAGCAATTCTTGGATGCGCCGGTCTTGGGGATCATCCGCCGACACGATGGCGGCGGAGTATTCTTTCACTAATTCAACGCTGGGTCCGAACATGCGGGCCGCGACCAGGTCGAGGCCGGTCCGAGTGATCAGCCGGGCCAGGATTCCTCCGGTTCGCGATTTGTAGAGGGAATAGGGTGTAATGATGACGTAAGCGAGTTGCTGGGACATACGAATGGTGGAAAACGAGAATCAGGCGGGAGGGACCGAAGGCGTCTGCGGAGCTGTCGCCGCAGGGGTCGCTTTCCCGCCGAGAATTTTGAACATCACAACGCCGCAGGTCGGACACTTGCCCTTAATTGCTTTGCGCCCGTTCTTCATCAACTCTTCAACGGCGTCGGCAATCTCTTTCTTAGCTTTGCACTTAACGCAATATCCTTCTGGCATAAGACGTCCTGACCGATGTGCCTCACGCCCCTGCGTGTTTCATGGCGATACCTTACGGGGGGGGTGTCCCGAACGTCAACTGGGAAAACCTCCGCAGAAATTGGCCGTTCGCTGGACAAACAAGAGCCGCTTCTTGAAGAGAAGGAGCAACCATCGCTTTTCACGTCTCCGCTGCGCCGTGGTGAAATCAGCTCCACCGGTCAGCTCTTATATGTCGCATTACCAATAACTTGCGTGGGAGATCGCTGTCGCGCTCAATCGGACTCTTTCTTGAAAGCCTCCAAGCGTTTCCGGCGCATTGGGACCTTGGATCGTGGCCGCCGGCGTAAGGAGCCGGACTGAACAACCTCAATCAACTCATCACGCCGCCGCCAAATGTCGCGCCTGCCGTTTTGGGGCGATGGCATCTGCGGCGGGCGAATCGACGGTGGGCGGCGTTGGCAAGAAACTGCGGAGGAACCTCGGCCGGTCCGTGCGTCCCGCCCTCGAATAATCCCGCCAGAGCACTTCGGCCACGGCGCATTTGTCCTGGCCCAGTTCACCGGTCAGATACTCAAAGAGACGCTCCGCCAAATTAGCCAAACCGATGGCGTGGCTTCGTCCAAGTCGAGCGTAAAGCCAGTCGGACCATCGACTGAAGCTATTGAACGGGGAGGATGAATCTTTCCAGAGCAGCGGTGTTGACTCGATGAAATTGCCGCTGTTGGCGGTCAAATCCCAATACCGGGCAAACCGCCGCATTCGTTGCATTTGGGCGAAATCAATCAATTTGTTTTGCAGGACCTCATACGGCGGTTGCGGGCTATAAATCATTTGCCAATCGGCGTCGTGGCGGATGATCGGCGTTCCTCGCAGCCGCTTCAAAATGCCCACTTGGATTTCTTGTGGCCGCAGCCCGACCAGCCGGTCAAATCCTTGGCCAAAGCTCTCCAGGTTCTCTCCGGGCAGACCTGCGATGAGGTCGGCATGGATATGGACGCCGGTGTTTTCGCGCAAAAAGCGGAGATTTTCTTCGAGCTTCCGGTAATTTTGCCTTCGTTTGATGCGGTTGGCGACCTCCTCGTTGAAGGTTTGAATCCCCACTTCGAACTGGAGTGCGCCCGGAGGGAACTTTTGGATCGGCGTCCGGAGTGCCTCCGGCAGACGGTCGGGGATCATCTCGAAGTGCAGGAACAATCCAGGACGATAACGCTCCAGAAAGAATTCCAGAATGGAGGTGCTGACGGAAAGGTTGAGGTTGAACGTGCGATCCACGAACTTGAATTGTTGCACGCCGCGTTGCAGCAGCCGGTCCAGTTGTTCCAGCAGCGCCGGGAGTGGGAATTGCCGGACCGGGATATGCAGCGAGGAAAGACAAAACTCGCACGTGAAGGGACAACCTCGTGAGGCCTCGACGTAGATGACGCGATGGGTGATATCCCGGTCATTGTAGAGCTCATAGGGAAGAACGAGGGTGCTTAACTCCGGAACGCCAGAGGGAATCACCTTGCTGCTCGGTCGGGAGCCCCGGAGCAATCGATCGCACAAGGCGGCGAATTCGAGATCGGCCTCGCCGGAGATGACATAATCGGCCGACGAAACAATCGCTTGTTCTTCCAGCTCAAAACTGACTTCCGGTCCCCCGATCACGACCGCGAGGTCGGGTCGGATTCGCTTGAGCATCGCGACAACTTCCGTGCTGAGCGCGACATTCCAAATGTACACGCCAAGGCCGACGATGGCCGGTTGTTGGGCCAGGATGGCTTCCACGATGTCCGCCGGGCGCTGGTTGATGTCAAACTCCAGGATAGCGGCCTGCGAGCGCAACGGGCCTAGGTTGGCCAGCAGGTAACGCAGGCCGAACGCAGCGTGGATGTATTTGGCGTTGAGGGTGGCTAGGACGATCTTGGCCATACTGATCATCGAACTTTAGGGCAACCGTGAGCGACCGGAAAGGGAGAAGTCAGGGCCTGGGATTCTTTCCATCACCCCCCCACATTGGGGAAGGTCGACATATTGCGAGCCCGTTTATCCAGGGACGCCGACACGCCGTCCCTGCCGACGCGACAGGTTCATGGTCCCAATGCACGCTCTTTGGGCTTGGAGGCTCTCCATGGACCGTAGGAGCCGACGTGAGGAGGCTCTGACTTCCGAGCGAGGGGGAAGTGCCTGTCAGACGGCATGAGCAGGGCCAGGGTAATTCCACGGAGTCAGGAGCCCTGAGCCTCCAATTTCGAACGGCCGATTTGATTCGGTCCGTCTCGTTACCTATGCAGCCTCGAGGAACTTGGACGTTTCCGACCTACCGGTGCCACTTGGGTTTGCCTTTCTTAATGATATTCTTGACCGTGCCGGCGCCCGATCCGGTGGCGTTCCGAAAGGCTTCCTCAATTCGATTCTTTTGCTCTTGAAGTTGCTGCTCCGCGCCTGAGCTTATTCGAGCCATCACTCCCTTGTAGTCATTGGCGTGGCGCGAAACGGCCTCCAGCGCCGCCGGTTGGTTCGCCAGGGCGCGTTGCGTGAAGTTTTGTGCGTCGGTGGCTCGAGATTGAGCGTTGGCGCGGATGGATGTTTCGAAATGGGCCACGTGCTCCTCAATCGGGAATGAGGCTAGCACGCGGCCGGCCTGGGTGAAGAGCTTCTGCAGTTCACCCTGGAGCGCCGTCGCCCGGCCCGCCGCCGCCTCAGCACACTTCTGCGCCAGCGCGTTCATGCTGCCGCCCGGATCATTGAAGTTGAACGGCGCGGTGACCTGTAATTTCTGGCCCCATGAAATTGCGTCGATCTTCAAGTTGGGAATGATCCCTTGATTGATGTCCGACAGGCGAACGTCGAAGCCGGCCTGGCACACGTTGAACTGGTATTTGAAGTTCAATCCCTTGATGTCCGCCGGGACGCGGCTCAGCAGGAGTCCGTCGATCTGTTGTTGGAGTGGGTGGATGAAATCCGCACGAAAATTGCCCGTCATGACCAGTTCGGGCATGGCCGGCCCGTTGAACCCGGCGGCGAAATTGAAATCGGCCAGTCGGCTCATTTCGATCAAATACAAATCTTTCATTTTGCCCTCGAGGTTCAATTCGAGCCGCGTCCGGCCCAGCTTGAAATGGGCGTCCAGGAGCGAGCCGAAGACCCGGGCGTAGCCATCGATGTAGAAGTTTTGCTCCAACTCGTACGGATGCTCGGTCTGTTTCCAATGCACGATCTCGAACATCGGCCCGTCGTCGCCGGTGCCCCGCCGTTCGTCCGGACCGCCGCCGCTGACGGCAATGGGGCCGAAGTCGAAACCGCGCATGTACGACTTGGCGACCACGCCGGAGCGGGCCTGGCAACGAAAATCAATCTCGCCCAATTCCAGGCTGTTGAAGAACAGCTTGCCGCGCAGTGTGATGCCCTGCTGGACTTTCAACAACGGATTGTCGTACCTGGCCGCCATGAACTGCACGTCGTGCAGTTCGAATTGCTCCACCGGAAAGTCGGGATTCCGAAAGTCCGGATTCTGCACCCGGCCATTCGTGGCGACCTCGATCATCCCCGCCTGGACGCGCAGAATGTCCGCCAATCCAAGGTTCTTTTTGGTCCCCGAGAACGCCGCGGAGGAAATGTTTTCCGTCACGGGAATTTCCATGCTCACTTGCGTCGGATCGCCCGCCAACAAAACACCGCCGCCCAGGCCAATAGAGGGCGCGTCGCCCACCCGCCCGGAAATGGCCACGCTCGTCATTTTGAGGCCGGGAATCTCCAGAGGCTCAAGCCAGTCGCCCTCTATTGCGCCGGCCAGCAACACGCCGTCGCCCTGCGCTGCCGACATGTAGCCGCGGAATTTCAGCTTCATATCCCGGGGCGGCACGATCACGCTCATATAGGCGAGCATCTCGATCGACGGCTTGGCCGTCGCGACGATCCACGGTGGACCCGTCTCGATTTTGTCGGTGAATGCGGCCGGTTTGAGGGTGGTCATCGGTTCGGCGATAAAGCGGTAATCCTCCTGGCGCCCGCTGGTCGGGATGATGCCATGGAAGAGCACGGTCTGAGGCGCGGCTTGGAGCACGTTGAGAATCCAGCGCAACTGGCCGCTCTGCCCGGCGCTCACGGACATGAGTGCATTCACGCCCGGCTCCGCCTTGATTTCATATTCGTCGGCATCGATGACTTGGCGGAATTGCACTCGGATTTGGTCCGGCAATTCAGACAGCTTCCAACTCTGCATTTTGTGGGCGACCATGATGCCGCACTTGGAGAAGGCGAATTCGTTGAACGGCGGCCGGCCCAACACGCTGAACCGGCTGCGCAGGGCGTTCGGGTCCAGAATGAACGTCAGGGTCACGTTTGGCTCCGTGAGCTCCTTGTAGCGGTTCAGGATGATCACGTCGGCGGTGACCGAACCGAGGTTCTTCACGTTGATGGTCGCGCGTCCGGTAAAGGCGCGGTACTGGTGAACAAATTCCTGGTTGGTAATCGTCGCGGCGTAATGGAGTTCGCCTGAATAGCAGCGCGCATTCTCCAACCATACGTCCGCGCCGAGTTCGATCTGGTCGAGCGCGGCTAATTCCGGGATGTCGCGCAGCAAGATGCGGCCGGCCTTGGCAATGGTGTCACACAGGCCGGGGTTGGGTTGATTGATCTGCGGAGTGGGTGGCGCTTGCGGGAGCTGCGGCTTGCTCGCTTCAAATTTGGCATTGAGCGAAACTCTCAGATCGATCGACGCCGGATCGATCTGCTTGGCCAACTCGACGGCGCGCAAACGCGCCGCCTCCAATTGCTGCGCGCGCAGTTGGATTTTCTGGCGGACCAGAGCCAGCGCGGTGAGTTCAGGCAGGCCGCAGTTCTGTTCGTTCTGGCTTTCATCGCGTCGGACTTCCTCGACCCGCCGATTGCGCGCATCGGTGCCGGCGGCCAAGGCACGCTGCTGAATCCGGGCGGTCGTTTCACGATAACGGGCGACGGCCCGCCGCGTGATTTCGTCGGGATTCACATTACGGAAGGTAAAAGCGGTCATGGGCTGGTCCAACTGGGTGGGGTTGGATGCCACGCTTCCTGGACGCGGATCGACGGCGGCTCGCGGCGTCGGCCTGTTTTCAATGGTGCTGGCCATGAATGTGTTCGCCGCCAGGGATTGGGTGCTGGCATCAATGCCGTAAATGAAGAGGAATTCGGACGTGGGGAGGATTCGGACGCCCATGTTGTCGCCGTTCAATTCTTTGTAGCGCAGGTAATCCGTGAAATAGTTATCCTCGAACTTGGGCGGATCATTGTTGGGCTGGCGAGAATAGACATGAAAAAGACGGAAAAGGGTGAGATCGACGCCCCAGACCTTGTCGGCCCAATCCCGGACGATCATTCCGGAGCTCCAGTGCGATTGGTGCGGGCCGGAGTAAATGTTGTTTCTTATTTTCGCTCCCACGAGAAAGCCTTCCCAGTGAGAGCCATCATCGGAAAGGTACTTGATGCTGGCAACGCGATGAGCGCTCTCTGCGCCGTCCGCCAGCGTCAGAATGTAGTCTCCTCTGTTTTCATCTTGGTCGCTCCAAATCTGTATCGGCAGGCTCTCCGAAACCAATTCCTGCCGGACGCAACGGAGGAGATCGAGCGGCGGCTTATCCAGTCCCTTCTGAGCAACACAGCCCATGGCCACGAAGCCTGCCGGTGCTCTGGGATACCAGATCGAGACCGGCGTGGCGGCATAAGCGTAGCTCCAGACCAAATCGTAATCTGTGGGCGGGGCCACCAAATCGAGATCGTCTTTCACGATCATCATGGGCAAAGCGGGCGGATCGTAGTTGGTTTGCGCATAGTCGCCCAGGCGCACGTAGCCGGCAGGAAGATCCTTCGCGCGCCATAGGGCCACGTCGCTTCGTCCACCGTCGTTCTCGTCCTTCCAGATGAGTTCGAAGTCGGTGTGCTGCCGAAACTGAAGCGGGTTGATCTGGCCGCTGAGTTTGTCCTCCCGGCTCAGGTAGGGGAAGTACGGGAATCGATTCAGCCAGAGCAATTGCCCCCTGTTTTGCGGGCCTGCGCCGGCATGAAGGGCCAGGTCCCCGCTGTTTTCGAGTTGAAGGAAGAATTGGCCGCCCTCGGCCACGATGCGAGGTCCCCACAGAAACCCCCGGTTGTCGTTGGGACCGGTGCCGCGGTAGATTACAAAACTTCCGTCCTTCTGGACGATGGCGAAGAAATCGTTTCCCGGGCCGGTAAAGGCGGTGTTCCAGATCAAGCCTTTGTTGTCGGCCGGACCCGACCCGCGATAAATGGCGAAGTCGCCGTTGGCTTGCATGATGGCGAAGAATTGCCGGTTCTCCGCGACCAGCCATTGGCCAGATCGCAGCGGTTCGTCCACGCCGATCCAACTCTTGTTCTGAGCCAGCACGGGGCTGGCCAGGAAGGCGTAGAGCGCGAGCAGCACGGCGGAAGCATGTCGAGTTATCATAGCGGATTCTCCTTTCGGTTTCGTTGGTTAAAAGAACAGAAACTCAAGCGCACGCTTCAGGCGGGTTGAAAGCCGGTCCGGCGTGTGCCAGACGTGCAAAGGCAGGTCTTCCAGGCGGAATTCGTTGACAATGGAAGCTTCCCGAAGCCGAAGCAGGACCGACTCAAGATTATGCGGCGGTTTCAGCCACGAGGCCTGGCGCTTGAGCTCCAGAAGACTTTTCAGCTCCGGTTTGTCCAGCGGCGGGTCCAGATGCGGGCCGTCCTCTTCGACGAAGTGCGCCCGGCGCGGGGTCAGCAGCACCAGAACCGATTTGATGAACTTCAGGTCGTCCTTGCGCGAAAAGGCGTATTGAACGCCCGGCAGGCTTTGCAGGAAGGGAACCCCGTTGCGAGTCATCTCGGTCTCTCGCTCGCTCAGACCGCTCACGATCAACGTCTCGTCGAACTTAAGCACGGCGTGCGTGGTGACGTGCGTGCTGGCCGTTTGCACGAATTCCTCGAAGCTTCCCCCGGCGGCGGCCGGTTCGATGAAATCCCGATCGACGGCGGCGGTGATCTCAATCGTGTCGTCGTCCAGGAACCTCGGCGTGACGGCGATTCTCAAGCCAATCCTGACTTGTTGCAGGGAACCATAACCCCCGGCTTGTGGCGTGATCGCCACGTAGAGATTGGCGCCCGAAAAGAATTCCGACTGCACATTCTCCATTGCCACCAGGCTTGGCTGGGCGAGCACTTCGTTGCGGGTGTCCGTATCGTTGAAAATGTTCAGCGAGTACGTAATGTCCGGCGTGCTCAGCTTGATGCTTTGCCGATCGGTTTGCGCCGAGGTGAATCCGACGAAGCCGCGCGCCCAATCGACCGGGGACGCCGAAAAGGTCATTTTCAATCCGTCGAGCAGATTGATTCCTTTGCGCGCGCTCAAACGTTCCTCCGAGCGGATCAAGACGGCGTCGATCTGCACCATGCGCGGGCCTTTGCGCGCGGGAAGCCCGCCCGCGGTGGCCGGCCCGGTTGGCTGCGGCGCGGCCTGCAATGACGGAGAGACCTGGCCGGCGTCGGCCAACAACAGACCGCGTTCGTGAACTCGCTGCCAGTCCGCGATCCGGGTTTGGAGCCTGTCACGCAGAGCCGGCGGTGCGGCGATGGTTTCAAGGTATCGCTGCGTCGATTCCTCCGCCTTGCCGGTCTGGCCCGCGGCCGCGTGAACGAGAGTGGTGCCTCGCAAAACGAGTTCGTCGTGGGGGGCGAGGCGATGGGCGGCATTGATCGCGCCCAGGGCCGTTTCCAGGTCGCGGGCATAGTAGGAGGCCGCCGCCAAGGCGTAGAGCATTTCGGGATTCTCGCGATCCACCAGGAGCGCCTGGCTGAAGCAGTTCTGCGATTCCGCGTACCGGCGATTGGCGAATTCGATCCGTCCGAGTTGATACGCGGCCCAGGCATTAGCGGGATCGAAACGCAAGGCCAGCCGGTAGCCGACCGCCGCCTGCGAGTATTGGCCGGGGTCTCCGGTTTCAGCCCACAGGTGATAGCTCAGGCCGTTCAGGAAGTGCAGGTGCGGGTTGGCGGGCTGGAGCTTGAGCGCGCGCCCGAAGGTTTGGACGGCCGCGGGATAATCGCGCTTTTCGATGGCGGCCAAGCCGCGCTGGATATGGGAGGAGATCGGATTTGAAACGCCGTTCCGGGCACTGCTTTCGCGGGTAGCTGCGATGTCAGTTTTGGCGCGCGTTGGGACCGTGAACCGAAGGCTGGGGCTTCCGCGCGCCAGCGTCTTGGAGTGCGGCAGTCCCCTGCCGCTTTTGGATGTAGTGGGAGCGTCGAAAGCGCCAGAGGACCTGCGCACGCCAAAACCTGGCGGCGCTTCCAGCGACTCAGGGAGCCCGGCGTTCCCCGCGGAAGGAGACGTGCAGCCGGGCAGCAGCGCCACCGCGCACATCAGCACAATCGCGAGCGCAGTTCGCTCCGGGTCAGTTTCGAGCTTAATCATGACTGATCCTCTCGGATGGCTTCGCGCACGAGGCGAAGGTCTTCTTTGTTGATGCACTTCCACGCGCCGGCGGAGCGGGCGGCATTCTGAAACCAATCGTCCACCTCCCACGACAGAAGAACCACCCGGACCTCGGGCAGCAACGCTTTGATTTGGCGCAGCAAGGAAGAACATTCGCCGCCGCCGAGAGACTCATCGAGCACGATGCAATCGGGGCGCTGCTGCCCGCAGATTTCCATCAGCGCTTCGGAATTAGCGGCTTCCCGGACGTCGTCGCCCGCTTCGCTGCACATCTGCTTGATCAACGCTCTCATCCGTCCGCTCCGGTCTCCGATTAGTAGCCTCATCAGGATTGGGCCGATTCAATTCACCGGGAGCAGAGCAGAAAAAGAAGGGGATTGCCTATCCGGGGCGCTGCGTATTTTGGGCTACGCAACGCTGCGTATTTGTTCTACGCGGCGATGCGTAGGCCAAGCTGATGATCGGGGCTAGCTAGAGGGACCTTCTCTCGGGCAGCAAGTTCATCGGTCTGTTCAAGCACATCACAGCTTGGGGGAGCATTTGTCATGGCGGATTGTTCCGCAGAAGTTCACGGGCCAGACATGCGAGCAACTCGATACAGAGCATGACGGCCGTGACGGCCACGCCAAGGTGAATCTCCTGTCCGTCTGCGTGCTGCGTGCGGTTGCGGAAACTGTGAATGGCGTTCAGAAGAACGTAGGTGTCTTTTGAGGCATGTTTGGCCATTACGCGCTTAAAATCCTGATGGCTGCCGGTGAGCAACTGGAGAAGCGCCAGTTGCGGCCCTCGCTCGCCAGGCACCTCCCAGCGATCGGATTTCATCATTTCAGAGACGAACTTGTTGCTATCGCGCGGGCTTTCGGTCCAATAGCTCTCTATCTCTGGCGGGAGTTTTCTGCAAGCGCCGAGTTCCTTCTCCCAAATAAGGTCCAATGCTCGGTCTTCGATATGCGTCAGATTATTGAGACACACTCCAGGATGCACAGGGATATCCTCGATGCCGCGTTGCACCATGTGGAACAGCGTTTCGTCAAAGCGCACGATCTGAGAAATTCGCCTTTCCAGTATCACCCGGATGTTGGTCCGGTAGTCCTCCCATGAGCCGAAGAGCTTGTTGAGCATACCGGAACCCGGCTTGGTCTCGTTGACGTGCTGCCTCATGAGCCGGCACGACAGTTGGAGCTTGTTACCAGCGTGCTTGGCTAGGCCCATCTCCAGGAGTTGAGCTCGCTCCGCCTTGCCGGCGTTCGCGAAGACAGGTTTAGATTGTTCGACCAGAAGACGGAACAGATCGGCTGTGGGAGCTGCGCAGTCGGACCAAATGGAGGAAAGAATGTCCGTCGCCCGGTCGCCGAGCCGGCAGGCTGCCTCATTGACGTGCTCATTGGTAACGGGACCGAAGGGCACATCATCATGAATCCGGTTTAGCAGGCACACCAACAGTGGCGGTATTCCGCCGGACCAGTTGGCCAGTTCTGAAAGCGCGCCAGATTCAAAGGAATGCTCCATCATCCCTCTGGTGAACGCTTCGATGTCGGAGGAATCGAATGGGTCCAGTCGTACCACCTCAAAGACTTGCCAGAATTCGCTGGAGACCGACTTCTGGTCGCGAATCAGTTCTTGGAGTTTCCGGCGCGTCGCTGTCAACAAGACGAAGCCCGGCTTACGGCAGAGTTCCAGCAGATTGTCCCACAGATTGCGTGTCAGTTGGCCCGAATGAAGCGCGCGGTCAAAGCCGTCCCACAGCATCAGTAGGCGCTTTCCGTCTCGTCCCAACGAATCGATCACCTCGCGGAGTTCATCGTAGCCGGAATCCCCTTCCGTCAGGTAGTCGAAGAGGTCGCGCCGGGCTTCTCTTAGTCCATCGGACACTTTCCGCCTCAGGGAGGCGAGGAACTCATCATCGGACTGGGGAGTTTGATGGCCAAGGTCCCACTCCAAGACGCACTCGAACGATCCGCCCTCGCGCAGCTTTACGGCGAGCGCTGCCAAGAGAACCGTTTTACCAGAATATCGCGGACCAACCAACGACAGGTGCTGAGGTGTCGGCTTGGTGAGGTCTTTCAACATCCGATCAAAGACGCGAGCCCTCCCAATCATCGGAGTGGAGGAGGCAAAAAGCGGGAAATTGCTCATAGCCGTTCCTCCTGTTCGGCCAGAGCCCTCGCGCGAACACCGTGAAAATCCTGCTGGGCGTCGAACCACTGGCCCATCAGTGGAATCGCCAGGCTGTAGGTCCCGCCCGCCTTGGCGCCGAGGTAATCGATAAGTTCCAATTCTTGAAGGCCTTTCAGGTCCGCATCGAGCTCGGCGTCGGAAAGATCGAGACCCTCACTTCGCAGCCGTTCCTGCAAAACGCCCAAGGTGAGCGGGTCTGGTCCGGCGCTTTCCCGATGGCACAGCAGCAAGATGAACCGCCGCCGATCCGTCTCGGCGTAACCCCATAGACTGGCGAAATGCTCGTTGTCTCTCACGAAGGCCGACGCGGCTTCGTTGACCAGAGGCAAGGTCACTGAGCGCACGCGCAGATGACGGGCAAATTCAAAGATTCTGTTGCAGAGGGATTGAATCAGGAAGGGTTGCCGCGCCGTCAGCTCCACCACCAGATCCAAGGCCTCTGCCGTGTAGATCAGCCGGCCTTCGACCGGTTTCGTGACCAGCAGGCGTGCCGAAGTGTCATCGAGTGCGCTGACGCCAATTCTGTTGCCCAAACCGTAGAGCGCCGACCAATACTCGTGGCGCAGGCGTTGCATCCGCCTCGATCCGGTCAGCACCACCGTGAAGCGCGGTAGGGTTTGAATCAGATAACGAATATTGTCCGGGATTTGCGGGGAGGTCACTCCGTTGTCGATGCCCTCCTGGAGCTTGTCGAATTCATCGATCATCAAAACCAGCCCCCGATCCATCTCTCCTAGCAACCGCAGCACTTGTCGGAGGTAATCTTGAAAATCCTCCCACGGCGCTTCGACGCTGATCCCCTTTCGGCAGGCTTTGGCAATGCCGACTCCAGTCCCAGGTTTCAACACCGTGCCGTCCGGCAGCGGAACATCGACACACAACGGGAGCAACCCGCTGGCAAGACTTTGCGCGAGCGTGCGCCAAACCGCGTCCGTCGCCATCCCGGTACTCTTGTCGTCGCCCTGAGCTGCTTGGAAGCTGCTGTAAACCGCCAGCCAGCCGGGGATTCGGCTGGGGCCCTCCAAGTGTTTGAGGATCGAGCTTTTGCCGGCCCGGCGGTTTCCCTCCAGGAGAACGGTGTTCCCGCTTTGAATTTGCCGCTTGCTCTGCTCGATCACTTCTTCGCGGCCAAAGAAGACGTCGTCCCGCTCAGGGCCAACTGGCTGAGAAATGAAGTAGGGACTGAGCCCGAGGCCCACGGAGTCCTTTGTTTCGGCGCCGGCGTTAGTTTCAACGACAATTTCCTCTCGACCGCCGCGCTGCTTTCCGTCCAGGCGAGTTCCGTTCCATTCCACAGTCATCGGTTGCCTGCCCGGTACCGCAGGCGTTTCCACTTCGAAGGTCAAGGTCTGTTCGCTGCTTTCGGGGAGAAAGAACGACTTGCTTTTGAACCCCCAATCCTTGCTCGCGATCTTGAAATTTCGCAGCGGCAACGGACCTTGGTTTTGGACCAAGACGAAGAATTCTGTTTTTACGCCTGCGGGAACAATTTCAGCTTTCGGCCGAATCACGATCCGCACGTCGTCGAGCAGAGCATCGATGGTTTCACGAAGGCGAAGCACGCACGCGGCGTTCAATTGGGTGGCCTTTCGCTCCAAGGGGGATTCTCCTTTGAGCACTTTTCCGTAAGCTCGCATCATGCCGCTAAAGGCTTGCTCCAGAATGCTGAGCAGAGCAGGTCCGCGCGGGACGTCTTCCGAATCGCGGAAGAGATCCGCGACCTCAACAAGTTTTAGCGCCCAGTCCATCAAAAGGGGCGGCTGATGCTCCGCCGCTGCCCAGGCACGCACGGAGTCGAAGTCACGCCCAAAGATCCGGAACCACACCGTGCGCGAGGCATCGTAAGCTTTGCCGGATGACGCTTCCTCGAGGTGGCGCAGGCTGCGGTCGATCCATCGGGCAAGAGGATCATTCTCGTCCTGCGTCAACAGCAGTCCCAGTTGCGTCAGCGCATCCACTCCGCGTTCGCGAACCTCCGCGGCGACTCGATGCTGCACTGGCAGCGGGGGAAGCGGCGTCGGCAATTCCTCGACGAAACGCCTTTTCAGGCTCTTGATGACGGCGCCGCCGGACTTGCTTTGCAGCCACTCTTTGCATTCACCGCTCGCGAGGTATGCCACCAAGAAGTGCGGATCGATCCGGTCCGTGGTGCTCAGAACGAAAAACCCATTCGAAGCGATGCCGCCGACCGCGCCGTTGCGCACTACCCCAGCCTTGCCGATGGTTCCTGAACGGGACAACAGGACTTCTCCCGCCCGCAGCTTGTAGCGCGGCCCCAATTCGTCAGCAGCTTCCGGCTGAATCCAGGATGTGACTTTCCCGGCTTGGCCGTGTTGCACGTCGCTGAGTCGAACGTACGGCACCGGTTGGTCGCCTATCGGACGGTCAGTGAGATCGCGAGACTTAACCGCGGCGCCAGAGCTTATCCGGCAGACCTCCTTCAGGGAGACCACGGGCATCTCGTGGCCGAGTGTTCTAAGAGTTTCTTCCAGAGCGCTCTTGTCTCGGCGGACGGGCGTCAGATCGTAGTCCAACTCCGCCAGGGTCTTGGCTTCAACATCCCATGCGGCTTGGCCGGGTGTCGGGCTGCGCATGGCCCCAACGAGCGCTTCGATCTGCCGCGGCAGAATGACGGCTGATTCGCCACCCTTGCGCGGTTCGAAAAACTCAGTCCCATCCACCATGCGGAGCCGCTCGGTCGGCCCGCCGTTCCTTCGCAGGAGGAGGACGGCAGCCTTGAGGCCGGTGTAAGGCAGGAAGCCACCCTCAGGCAGGCCGATGACTCCGTCCACGCGATGATGCTCGAACAGCCATTGCCGGAGCGCCGCGATCTTGCCTTCCCGAAAAAGGAACCCTTGCGGCACCACCATGACCGCCCGTCCGTCCGGGCGCAATTGCGACACCGCATGCTGGACAAACAGCCCGGTGCTGTCGCTGGTCTGAATCGGGAAATGGTCAAGCCCGCGCGGATCGAGCCGCCCGCCCCACGGCGGATCGGAGATCACCAAGTCAAAACCTTCCTTTTGAGGGCTGGTGGCGCTTTCGCGTTCGAGGCTGTTGCCGAGTTCAAGTTGAGGATTCGCCACACCCGCCAGCGCCAGCCGGGCCAATCCAATGGCAAACGCGCTCGGATTCATTTCAACCCCGGCGATTTCCAGCGCGGGAATTCCATTGCGGGCAAACCCTGATTTCTCCGAACGCCGGACGCGCCGGCTCGCCGCCGTCAAAATGCCCGCGAATCCAAAGCAAGGATCATACAAGCGTTCGCCGGGCGCGGGCGCGGCCAGAGCAACCAGCAGATCGTTGATGCCGGCGGGGGTGCGGAACTGGCCGGATTCGCGGGCAGCGGTGTGGTCCAGGAATTCGTCGAACAAGGCGAGCAGTAGAAGGCGATCCTTGGGCGTCTCGAACGGCTGGGCGGCCAGCCATTCAACCAGCGCGGCCAATGCTTTGGCGGAAAGCTCGCCCACGGAGCGGATGGCGGGCAAAATGCGCTGGAGTGAGGCCGCTACTGGATCGTGAGCCCCGCTCAGCTTCTCGACGGCGTCAGGGAGCGTTTGTATGAAAAACGCGGGAAGCTCAGCGGGCGCGACGTCGTGCCAGCGCCGCCAGTGGAGGGAAGCCGGGAGCAGGGGTTTGTAATCCGACTCATCAAACGCCGCCATGGCCTCGGCCTCGGCCTCCTGGAAATCCGCCCAGCGCAGGTACAGCATCGCCGCCAGCGGCGCGCCTTGCTCCGAAAGCGAGTGCCGTTCGCTCCGCAGTTGGTCGAGCAGATCCCGCGAGACGGAAGCTGTCTGTGCGGCGGCCATGGTGTTAGGGTTCAATCGCGAAAGACCGAAACGCATCGCGCTGCGCCGCGGAAAACAAGGGATCGAGCCACAAAAGCTCACAAAGATCACAAAGATTCCTGGTCCTGGCTTTTTGCATTCCTTGCGTTCTTTCGCGGCCAGCAGAATCCTCGCGAAGGTTATTCCTTTGGACTGATTGGAGCATACAGCTTTGATGAGCCCTTTGTTCGTGTCTTTCGTGAACTCCGTGGTTCATAGGTCACCCGCAAAGGCCTTGCGGAGGATGGCGTCGCGAAGGTGAGATTCATCCTGTCGCGCGTCGGTCATTTCCTCCTGTAGCGCCAGGACTTGCGCTCGGCGTTCGCGCAGTAGATCGACAACGCAGTCTTGAAGATCGATTGGCGGTGCAGGCACCTCGATATTCTTTAAGTTCTCCGAGTTGATATTGAATTGCCCCGCTGATGTGCGACGCCGTTTGTTCAACTCAGTGCGACCTTGCGAGCTGTTTAGGAAGAAGGCGAGAAAGTGCGGCCGCATCTTGCGGAGATCAAGCCGGACGCGGATGAGGTACGAGGCAAAGGCGAAATCACAATCGGTTTTAGGAGATTCAAAGACAGCGCATCTCCCAACGAGATCTCGACTCCCGTTGGTGCGGACGAACAGGATGTCGCCGTCCTTTAAGAGAATTCGTTCACGTTCCTGATCTTCAATTTCGCAGTACTTCAAATCGGCAAAGGTTACGGATCCGCTCACAACATTCGGAATTCGTAGAATCGCGGTACCTTGAGCCTGAAGCCCGCATTTTCGGGAAGTTCCGTAACGGGTTTCAAGCGCGACCGCTCCAATTTCTGTAGGCCTGAACTTTCTCGCCAGAGAAATAAACGTTTCATTCAGGAGCGAAGGCAGCGTTGCTTCTGCCTCCATTACAGCGTCTGCTTGGAGCCGCTCGATTTCCTCGATCCGCTCCATGCACTCCTTGATGCGGGCGACAATCCGCCGCTGTTCGGGTACCGGGGGCAGTGGGATCACAGTCTTCTCGAGATAACTCGATGGAACTCTCTGTTGTCCCACTGCGCCTTGAAAATAATACATCGCCTCTCGGCGGTAGGCTCCCTGACGGACAAAGTACCAAATCCACTCGGCGAGGAGTTTCTCTGGATCGGGCCGAATGATATGAAATTCCGTCGAACCGAAGCCCAGACCGTTCACGAGGTTGATCGCGAGAGCCGATTTTCCGTTTTGCATGCACGGCGTGATCTTGGCAAAGAGGACATCCCCATCTTGGAAATGCGTGAACCCTTTTCGGACTTCTGAAAGATGCCTCGTTTCAGTCCCTTCAATTGTGCCGCTTTTCTGATTAATGGCAGGCATCGGCACGAACGTGACCTGATGATTCGGGTTCAACTTCAAGAGATGCGCAGGTCGACGGGGATTTATCTCAGAGACCTCCGAGAGCTTCACCGATGGCCATTTATGTGCCGCTGTCATTTCTCCAGAATCCCCTCCAATTCATCCAGCAGCTCCATGATCCTGTCCTCCTTGGTTTTGATCGACTGGACCAATTCGAGCGCTGGCCGGTGCTCGTAGTCATCCTTGCGGTCCGGGTTTTTGGCCGAGAGATCAGAACCGCGTTCGGCAAGCTCCGTAACCGGCACAGTCCAAGAGTTCTCCCCAATCGCTCGATCTTTCCATTTCGCGAGGAAGTCCGGAATTTGGTTCCCGTCGATGGTCTTCCGCGTCTGTTTCAGCTCGAAGCCGTCGTTGGTGAGCTCATAGAACCAGACGCTTTGGGTTGCCGTCGTTCCCGCGTCCGGCTGCCGCTCAGGGCGGTTGAAGAAGATCACGTTCGTCTTCACGCCCGTGTAGGGCAGGAAACAGCCGGCGGGGAGCGACAGGATGGTCTGGACGTTGAATTGCTCCAGCAGCTCTTTGCGCACCTTCTGATCCGGACCACCGCGGAAGAGCACGCCTTCCGGCACGATGACCCCGGCGCGCCCGCCCTTGGCCAGCGCGGTCATAATGTGCTGGAGAAAGAGGCACTCCGTGGCGCTGGAGCGGACCCGGAAGTTGGTTTGGAGTTGTTGCGCCATCTTGCCGCCATAGGGCGGATTGGCCAGGACAACCTGGTATTTGTCCTTCTCCGGCACGTTGGCATTGTGGATTTCGAGTGTGTTGCTGAGTTCGAGGTTCGCGCCTTCGATCCCGTGCAGGATCATGTTCATCGTGCCGAGCAGGTAAGTCAGAGGCTTGTTCTCGATCCCGTAGAACGTCTCCTTCTGCAGCTTCTCGATTTGCCGGGCGGATAGACGTCCCGAACGCCGCATGTAATCGGACGATTCACCGAGAAATCCGGCCGTGCCGAAGCACGGGTCATAGACGCGCTCGCCGGGCTTGGGCTGCACCACTTGGAACCATTGCGCGGACGATGTGGCGCTGGGTGTAGAATTCCCCCGCGTAACCGGCGGAATCGGCCGCGACGCGCTTGAGCAAATCCTCGTAAATCTCGGAGAGGACGTGCACGTCCGTGTCGTCGGCAAAATGGAGCTTGTCCACCTGCTGCACCGCGCGGGCAAAGATCACGCCGCGGCGGCAGTAATTCCGCACGTTCTGAAAGATGCGCTGGAACCGCTGGGCGAGCGCGTCGCTGCCCAGGCCTTTCTTCGGGTCCGTGTTGGTGAGTTTTGCCCAAAGCGGGCCATTGACGAAGGCGAGCATTTCGTCGGGCCGATCGGTTTTCCGCGCCCAGGAGGGCCAGGCAAATTCGCCCTTGAGCCGGCGCTCGAAAGAGCGATCGTCAAAGGCGGCTTCCTGTTCGCGGCGTTCTTCGGCCTCATCAAAGGCTTTCAGGAAGAACAACCAGGCGAGCTGTTCGACGTAATTGCGGGCATCGACGCCTTCCTGGTTCAGCTCGTCGCAGGCATTTTTGACCAGTTGCCTGACTTCCTGCCGGCGATGATCGGTTTTTTGCGTCATAGGGATATAACCACGAAGGACACGAAGGGCACGAAGAAGAATGGAAAGGTTGGCGCTCTGGACGATTTGGAACCAGCAATTAGTAATTCAAGCATTCGGTTCATTCTGGAAAAAGCATTTGAAACCGCGAAACACGCGAAACATGCGAAAGCCCAAAAGATTCCGATATTCACGCACCCGGTGAACATGCCTCGGCGCTTAAGGTTCTCTCCGTTCGCGTATTTGGCGTGGTTCGCGGTTTGAACTGCTGGATTTTGTTTCATATTTCGTTCATCTTCGTGTCCTTCGTGCTCCTCGTGGTTCATTGTCCTCAGGCCACCATGGCCACGTAGAGGTGTTGTTTGACCGCTTCGAGGTCGGATTTAAGGAGCTCTGGACCTCCGTATTGGGAGGTCAGGGTTTGGAAACTGCCGAATTGGTCGACGAACTGCGGAGCGCTGTAAGTCTGGGCTTTCTCGAGATCGTCGATCCCAAACAACGCGTAGTGGTCCAAAGCCACCTGCCAGAAGTCGCGCTTGAACCGGTTCTCCGCGCGATAAGGGCTCCCGCGCTCGGCCGCAAGCAGGTACGCCTCGGCCGCCGGCCCTTCGGGCATTGAGACCAAGTTGTTGGGCGCGGTCGTGGCCGAGAATTGCTGCCGGAGCCAAGGTTCCTCCTGGTCCCAGAACCGCACCACCCGCTGATGGCGCGTGGGAACACGAACAAGATTGAATCCGATCTTGGCCAGGATATCGACGTCATCGGTCGATTCGAGACCGAGATAATGGCGGAAGGCGCTCGGATAGATGTCGTGATCGCGGAGGTCGTCGCGCAATTCCTGGCGGCTTCTCTTGTCGATCCAAATGGCCAGAAGCGAATCGAGACTTTGGCTGGCCACGTCCAGAATGTGTTCGCGCGATTGTTCGGTGTATTCCTCGAACGGAATTTTTCGTCCGTCGGCCAGGCAGACGTAACGGTGGGTGGTTGAAATAATGACCGAGACTCCCTCCCCGACGGGCTTGGGGTGGGCTTCGGTTTCCGGCTTTTTCTTGGCTTTGGCCGTCTTCGGCTTTTGAAGATTGGCAGGGTGGCCGTCGAACTCGGCGTCTTCGAGCGCGCTGGCGCCGGAGTAATCGAAGATGGTGAAGTAACGCTTGTTGATGTCGTCGCAGAGCCGGGTGCCGCGTCCCTTCATTTGCTTGTAAAGGATCGCGCTACGCAGGGGACGGACAAAAACGATGTTTTTCACGTCCGGCGCGTCGAATCCGGTCGTCAACAGATCGACGGTGATGGCGACGCGCGGTTTGCTGGGACCGACAATGGCGAAGTTGCGTTCGAGTTGGTGGCTGTTCCGTTCGGCTCGCGTGATCCGGGCGGCGTAATCCGGATCGCCGGAAAGCCGCCGGAGTTCGGCAGCCATGTAGGCGGCGTGGGTATCGTCCACGCAAAAGACGATGGTTTTCGCGTCCCGCAAGCCGTACTTGCCGAGGATCGACCACAGGTCCGTCGCGATAGCGGCGGTGCGGTCGGGCATGCGAATGTCTCGCTCGAAGTTCGAGGTCGTATAGTGCTTCCCATCCGGGCCGGTGAAGCCATCTTCGTCCAGATTGGTGATCCTTTCTTCCAGAAGGTAAGGCACGAGATAACCGTCTTCGATGGCCTGTTTGAGCGTGTAAGTGAAGATCGGTTCGCCGAAGTAGTGATAAGTGTCGCGGCGCTGCTCCTCATCCGTCAGCGGGCGCGAAATCTCTTCGATCTCGCGGGGCGTGGCCGTCAGGCCGAGTTGCAGGGCGGGGGAGAAGTGTTCCAGCACGCCAAACCAGTCGCCGAACCCAGACCGGTGGCATTCATCCACGATCACCAGGTCGAAGAAGTCGGGATCGAAGTGTTCGTAAAGCTTCTTTCCGGCATGCACCTCGTCGAGGTTTTGGTAATTGGCGAAAAACACCTTGCCTACGAGATGCTGGCGATTGGCGACGGTTTCGCGGTCGATCGTGACGCGTTCACTCGCGGGAAAGGCGCTGAAGGCGCGATAGGCCTGATCTTTGAGGCTGTTCCGGTCAGTCAGGAAGAGGACATGCTGGCGGGACAACGCTCCGCCGTTCATCAATTTCCAAACAAGCTGAAAGACGGCGAAGGTCTTGCCCGTGCCGGTGGCCTTGAGCAAGAGCGCCCGGTTCCGGCCCTGCGCGAAGGTCCACAGCGTCTTGAAAATGGCCATGTCTTGATAAGGCCGGACCAGTTTCCGGGTCACCTGATCAACATGGTAAGCAGCGGAAAAGGCTTCCGCCCAGCGATCCCAGTCGATGGTGACGCCATGCTTTCGGATGATCTCATCTGGCGAAGGGGGAGCCGCCGAGTTCTCGAATGCGCCGGTGTCATTGTCCGTCAGGATCCATTCCTCGCCATTCGTGGCAATGGAGAATCGCAGCGCGAGCCGTTGCGCATAGCGAGATCCTTGCTGCATGCCGTCGGCGGCTGACTCGCCTTCCGCTTTCGCTTCCAAGACGGCCAGAGGAACGCTGCGGTAACGGAGCAGGTAATCGGCGACAATCGCCTGCGAGTCGTCATACATCGACTCGCCGGTGAGATTGACCCGACCCGGACCGATACGCAGTTGCTCCTCCCACGTCCAACCGGCGCGGGCGAGAGCTGGTTCGATAAGTTCTTTGCAGGTAGCGCGTTCGTTCCGAGTCATAGAAGGGTGAACACCAGATCAGGTCTGGTAGGCCGGGAAATAATCCCTGAGATTGCGACTGTTGAGGAAGACGTCGCAGACAAGCCGGCCGCGATCGATTTTGACGGCGTTCTTGAGTTCGATTTGGTTGCCGAGCAAAAGCTGGCGCAGGCGTTGTGCTGCGGCAGTGCCATTGGGGGTGCCGAGTTCCGGCGCATTGTAGCCAGTGGGCCGGACGTGGTCGCCGGCCTGTTTGTTCCAGTTCCATTCTGGTGACACCACGAAAGTGTCGCCGTCAATGACTTGAGTGACTTTGAATGTTTGCATCTTGGCACCCATATGATCATTCCTTGTGCCAAGCGATCCATTGAAGCGCAAGTTCTTGGCAGCCAGCAATACAAGCCAGACATCGGCCTCAACAGGCCATACCGAGAAATCAAAGGTTGTTGATGAAGCGTTCAAGTCTTTTGATGCTTCTCCGGTCTTAAATATTGATTTAGGGCTTGTGGGGACCAGCCCAAAAGCCGTGCGGCCTTGGCCTGGATTCCCCCGGTCTTCTCCAACGCCCGTTCAATGATTCTGCGCTTAAGAGCATCAAGATAGTCGTTCAACAGAAAGCCAGGATCAGGTTCCGGGACCGCCCCGGAAGGATCGCTGGAGACCGGGATTTCGAAATGAAGGTCCTTTTCCGAAAGAACGGCTTTTTCACACAGCATGGCGGACTGGAGGATCACTCGGCGGAGTTCACGAATATTCCCAGGCCAGAGGTGCCGCGAAAGAGCATTCAGAGCCTTGGCAGAAAGGCTTCGTTGCTTTTGATGCCGCCGGTTCCACTCTCCGAGCAGATGAAGCGCGAGTGTCGGGATGTCCGACTTTCGCTGGCGAAGCGGTGGGATCGTGACGGTGGCGCCAAAACGTTGATACAGATCCTGGCGGAATGCGCCTTCCGAAACCCTTTGCCGGAGATCCCGGTTGGTTGCGGCGATGACCCGCACGTTGACGTTGACCGGTTTTCGCGCGCCAACCGGTTCGATTTCTCCGTATTCCAGCGCGCGGAGGAGCTTGGCCTGCGCGGATAGGGAGAGCTCGCCCAGTTCATCGAGGAACAAGACACCGCCATCGGCCACTTTGAATTTCCCGTCTTGATCGCTCGATGCGCCGGTAAATGAACCCTTCTTATGGCCAAAGAGCTGGCTCTCAGCTAACTCGGAGGGAATGCTGCTGCAATTCACGGTGACGAGAGGCTGGCTTGAGCGGGAACTGAGTTGATGGATCAGCCGGGTGAAACACTCCTTGCCCGTGCCGGTCTCGCCCAGCAGGAGCACATGGATATCATCGTATTCAGCATAAGTGGCCGCCTCGCCAAGCGCTTTTAGAAAACTGGGGGCATCCCCCACAATCCCAAGGTCCCGTCGGACTGATGCGAGATCGTCCTCGACAGACGACTCGAGGCTTTGGTTCGCGCGCACTGAGATATGAGGGAATTCTCCGGCTGAAAGATCAATCTCCCTCACACAATGAGCGCCCTCCGGAAGGAATTCTGGCGAGGTGGTCTGCAGGATCGTTGCCGGAATTTCGCCGCTCGCCGCCAACATCAGCCAGCAGGCGTGCATTTGCGGCGTGCCCGAGGAAACGGCAATCGCATACTCCGCCTCAGCATGGTCGCGATGGATGCGGCCGAAGTGCCCACGGAGTTGGCGAAGAATCCCAAGATAGTTGGTCGGATCTTTGAGTGGGACATCGAGGACTTGAGCTTTGGTTTGCGCATACCTCGTCTTGATTTCCCGCTGCGTTTCTCTCGACACCTCAGCCATACGAGGCGTCGAGAATAGGTAAATTACATCGAACGAGCGCTCAGCCAGGACGGAGAGAATAGGGCCACTGCGTGACTCCCCCTGGAGTTGCGAGGAGGAGAAAGGATCGTGCGAGCCGGTGAATGTGAGGAGGACCTTCACGGTTTCGTGTGAACTTACGGCATAAATATTCGTTGATGCAACGATAAATAACGCTTGCTTTAGTCGGCATGCCTTTAGTGTTCGGCTGTGTCGTCAATGAGTGAGTGATGCCTCAGACTCTCGAGATCGTGGCGCCATTCAGGTCATAACGGATGTAGAACGAGAATCCTGACCGGCAGCAGTTTTCCCTTTTTGGTGTAATGTGGATACTCCTGTCCGCAAGGCTAAGAAGAATGAGAGTCCAGGAGTGTCCGACTCACAGATTGGGATCCGTGCGCCGCCAAGGAGCCACTGAGCAGGACGCAACTTCGTCCGAGACTCTCGCTACAGCGCCGCCTTATTCTCCAAGGCGAACTGAAACAACCGGCGGGCGCCGTGCAGGTTCAGTTTCAGCGCGATATTCTGCCGGTGCGTATCGACGGTGCGCGGGCTGATGAACAGCTCGGCGCCGATCTCTTTGCTCGTCTTGTTTTCGGCGAGCAGCTTGAGCACACGCCGCTCCATGGGCGTCAGATCGTTCAGGCCGGGTTTTTGCGAGCGCAATCTGTCGGCCTCGTGGCGGCGTTTCACGAGGTGTTTGGAGATCGACGGGCTCAAGTAACATTCTCCTTCGGCCACCGCTTGCAGGCAATTCAAGATATCGACGACTGCATTTTCCTTGAGCACGTATCCTTTGACACCCAGATCCAGCGCCTCGTCGATCATGCATCCGTCCTCGTACATCGTAAGGACGATCACGTGCGGCGGGTGCGGCATCCTCCGAAGACGCCGCGCGACTTCCAATCCGCTCAGCTTGGGCAGGTCAATATCAAAGATGGCGATGTCGGCTTTCCCTTGTTGCGCCAACTCCAAAGCGGCCGCCCCATCGGCCGCTTCGCCGGAGACCTCAAATCTCGAATCCGAAGCAATAACCTGGCGCAAACCAGCCCGGAAGACCGGATGATCGTCCACGATGAGCACTTTGATTCGGCGTTTCATTTCACTGTCCTTAGCCAACAATTCGGCAGCTAACCACGAATGGACACCAATGAACACGAATGCCGGAGGCGTCAGACACGAATTTCACAATTGCCATGAATGGGAGGGAACCCAATTGATTCGTGAGAATTCGTGCAATTCGTGTCACCCAGCTTCGTGTCCATTCGTGTTCATTCGTGGTTCTCCCCGTCCCGGTTGCGGCCGAGGGGCACGCGCAGGCGGATCAATGTTCCCCGGCCCAAAGCCGATTCAACACGCAACTCGCCTCCCAAGATGCGCGCCCGCTCGGTCATTCCGCTGAAGCCGAGTCCCTTGCCGTCGGATTCGCGGCCCGCCGCGTCGAACCCGCGTCCGTTGTCTTGAATCCGGAGTTCGAGGGCGTTCTTCTCTCGGGCGATTTCAATCCAGGCCCACGCGGCACCGGAATGCTTGAGGACGTTAGTCAGCGACTCCTGAACGATGCGGTAGAGAGCAATCTGATGCTCCCCCGAAAAGAGGCCGTCCATCTCGGCCAGGGAGGTCTCGATTTTGCAGCCGCTTGAATCCGCCGCTTTTTCCGCCATCACCGCGATGGCTCGGCGGAGTCCGAGGCGGTCCAGTTCAAACGGTCGCAGCGCATAGGCGATGGAGCGCATCTCCTTGATGGTTTGCGAGGCCAGGATCGAGACTTCGCCGAATCGCTCGGGGGCCGTTCCCGCATTCGCCGGAGCCGCCTGCCCGAGCAGAGCGAGATTCTTGATGACCAGAAGATTTTGGCCCAGACTGTCGTGAATCTCCGCCGCGATGCGCGTCCGTTCCTGTTCCTGGGAGGCGATCAGTTGGCGGGAGAAAGCCTGCTGCGCGGCGTGTTGCCGCTCCAACTGTTGGATTCGGCGACGGCCGAAGTACCGCGCCGCCATCGTCCCGGCAAACACAAGCAACGAAGCCCCGGTGGCCAGCGCCGGGCTCAGCAGCCAACCGTTGAGATACCACGGAGGGGTAGCCAGAAAAACGACGCGCTCCGGCGCCGAGTAGTTCAAGTCGCGGTCAATCGCTTCCACTTCGAAGACGTACTGCCCCCGAACTTCGGGCACGAAATCGAAGTTGGATTCGGTCACGAAAACGGGTGGTGCGAGATTCAAGGCCGAGTCCTCGGCTGGGGACACAAGTCGGCGTCGATACTGGCGTTTGGAAGGATGCGTTTTGAAATCAATGGCGCTGTACTGAATGCTCACGCGCGCGCCTGTTTTGACGTGAAACCTTCCGGAAGGCCGCTCGCCCGGTTCAGGCCCTTTCACAGAAACAATCCGAAGCTTCGGCGCGTCGGCCGTGCGGCGATAGCGCGTGAGGCCGCCGTCCGTGGCCAGGAAAACTTCATCGTTCCGCTCCCCGCGCTCGATGGCGACGACACTGCGTCCGGACAAGCCGTCCACCGGTTCCAAGACCGACCACGCAAAGCCGTCAAAGAGGCGAACCCCTCGCGAAGAACCGAACCAGAATCGGCCATCGTCATCGCTGAACAAGCTGGAGAAGGGGCGGTCGGGAGCCTCGCGCAAATTCAACCGTTGGGTCAACAACTCGCCCTTGAATTGGACAAGTTCGTTCGTGGTCAGGATCCAAATTCCGGTTGCCGCTTGAAAATGCATCGCACAGACGCCGCGATCGTGGGTGGATGCGAGGTCGAGGAGAGTTCGAAAGCGTGTCCCGTCGAACAACTGTGGCGCCTCTCCGGATCTCCCAAACCAGAGGTTACCCCGATCGTCCTGGCACAGCGCGCGGATGCCTCCGATTCTGCCGAGACGCCCGCCAAACTGTTCGAACTGCTGGCCGTCCGAACGGAACAGGACGCCCCATTGCGAGTCCTCTCCGGCGCTCACCCAAATCGTTCCATTCCGGTCCTGGCCGATGGCATTGATCGTTGTGACCGACGGCAGCGGAAACGATTCAAAGCGTTTCCCATCAAACCGTGAGAGACCCCCGCGAGTGCCAACCCAGAGCCGGTCCTGCTGGTCTTCGAAGAAAACCCTGATTTCCTCATGGAGCAGTCCGTCCTTAGCCCCGAACCGTTGGAACTTCTCTCCATCGTACCGGGCGACACCGGACTGGGCCGTCCCAATCCAGAGGTTTTCTTCCGACGTGCGTTTGAGCGTCTGAATTCGGTTGCCGGGCAACCCGTGCCTGACGGTTAGCGTCTCGACACCGGCGGGGTCGTAGGCAAAGACGCCGCCGTTGCGCGTTCCCACCCACAGCGTCCCGCCGCGATCCTGGAACACAGCCAGGACGGCGCCTCCACTCAGCCCGTCGTGTTCGGTGAAATGAACGAACCGCTTTCCATCAAAGCGCGTCAAACCGCCAACGGCTAGCGGGCCACCTGTCCGCTCCGTGCCGAGCCAGAGGACCCCGTTGGCGGCAAGTGTGATGGCGTTGACGGCGTTGTGAAGCAAACCGTCCTGCATCGTCCAGTTGCGCACACGCTCGCCGTCGAAGCAAGATAGTCCTTCCACTGTTCCCGCCCAAACCGTGCCCGACGCATCGACGCGCGAGGTTTTGAGATGCGCGTTGGCCAGTCCGTCTTTCCACAACAACTGAAACCGATTCGTGGCGCCTTGGAAGACGATGGCGCCCAAGTGAGGGGTGTAGGCGGTCAGGCCCTGCCACGTTCCTCCGGGGGCGGCTTGAATTCCAACTGTGGCGAAGCCGTTCCAGTCCGGCAGATATTGGCGGTCGAGCGCAAGTGCGGGCTCCAGCGTTTCAAATCGTCCATTGCCAAAACTCGCCAGCCCGGTTCGCGTCCCCACGAAGAGCCCGCTTGGCCAGCCTGGCCCGATCGCCGTGATCGGACCCGGGCCGATATCCTCCGGGAGGTTATGAGTAACGAAGCGCTTGCCGTCGAAGTGTGAGATGCCCGACGCCGTCGCAAACCACAGGTCCCCGCGCTCGTCCTTATGAATGGCGGAGACGAAATTGTCTGCGAGGCCGTCCGTGGTGGTATAGACGGTGGCGAGTTGGCCGTCGAAACTGGCGACTCCGGTGTCTGTGCCGAACCAGAGCAAACCCGTTCGGTCCTGGGCGATGGCATTCACGCGATTGCTCGGCAGGCCGTTGAGATGAGTCAGCGAACGCCACTGGCCTTTCTGGAAGGGCGCAAACCTGAAATCCACGGTTGCGCGCGGAAAGCCGCGTGCAATGCGCACGGGCGTCCCCAATTCCGCTGAGGCTGTCTGAAAAATGGGTGGCGCGGGCAACCTGCCCGCCCCGGTCGGCAACCTGCCGACCGGCACGGCAGGGGGTGTCGCAACAAAACGAGCGCCAGGATTGCTCATCGATGCCTCACCCGTTCCGTCCGGCAGGTTGCCGGACGGCACAGGCTGGTAGTCCGTGCCACCCAAAGCCGATACGTCAGCCAGGCCCTGAGGCGATTGGGTGGCGTCGGCGCTGGTCCGCTGTTCTTGGCCGGCATAGACGTATCCGTCCCAGACCTGGCAACGCATCAGGTAGGTTCCGGGCAGCAGGTTGACGAATTCGAACTTTCCGTTCGAGTCCGTGAGGGTCGTAGCAGCCACGATCCAGCGGTCCGTTTTTTCCAGCCGGCGAAGCGCCTGCACCGGGACCGCCACGTGCGGCGAACCGTCAAAAGCCGATGCGCCGCCCGAAAGCGAAATCGCTTCCTTCAAATGCAGGGCGATCCTCTCCGTCTCGCCGGTTCCCACGCCCAATTCTTCGAGGCAAGCACCGCTCCGGCCCAACGTCGCTGTCAGGCTGTACTGCGCGGACGGATGAACCTCCACCCAGCCGCGATAGACCCCTCGCGCATCGTGCAGCAACGTCTCGATCGGCTGTCCGTCCTCGTAAAGTTGCACGATCGCCTCCCGCGCCGGTTGTCCCAAGGCATCCGTTACGCTCACTTCGAAGGCCGCGCCTGCTACCGCCGATGACTCCTCCGGAACCGATCGCGCGCCGCCCATCAAAACGCCATGGTATTCCCCGGGACCTGCGTCCCGCGCGTCGCCGGCATCGAAATTCCACAACGCGGCCAGCCCGTCTTCATCCCCCTTCAACCGGCGATGCAGGTTCGACCGGATTTCTTGCTCCGAACGGCACGTTCGCCAGACTCGCACTTCGTCCAGTTGCCCCCGAAAGTCTGCGTTTTCGAGCCACGGCGCGCGTCCGAGCGCATTCAATCGCGTCGGCGCAACCGTGCTGAAACTTCCGGTGAACGCGTCCTGGGCCACCAATTCGCCGTCGAGATAAAGCTGCATCCCGGTTTTCCCGCTGACCGCAGCGAGGTGATGCCACCGTCCCAGTTCAATCGGTTTGGGGCTTTTCGCCAGATGCAGATGCCGCCACGGCGCGTAAATGAAAAACTGAAGCACATTGCGCGTGCCCTCGGTGTTGACTCCCAACACCTGCCATGCGTCGCCAAACGAAATGGGCTGGCTGAAGGGATTGAAGCGCTTCCATCGCACGCGGCATTCGACGGTGGCGTCCGTGAAATTCTCGAAGAGATGATCGGGAAGGCGGACGTAGTCGCCCTGGCCGTCCAGTTCAAGCACGCGATTTTCCGCATGACCTGGAAACTCGAAGGCGCTGACAAAAATCAGGCTGCACAGGAAGGTGACGCGGCGAGATGTCGTATCGCTGCTGAGGTCCTTTGTCTCATAAGCCGCGTCCGGATTCAATGCCGCTCTGTAATCAGTCAGTCTCGCCCGGCCACAGAGCGGTCTTTTCGTAGCGCAGAATTGCATTCTGCGGACGCCTCGAATTGACAAGCACTCCCTCAGTCTCGAACGCCCAGCCGAGTGCAACTCGGCGATACAGACCAACGCGGCACAGCCGCAACCAAAACGGTGCGCGGCCTTCCAGGCCGCAGCGGCTCCG
>JACQWK010000456.1 GCA_016209525.1 Verrucomicrobiota bacterium | reverse complement strand
TTTCCCCTCTCCTCAGTCCTCTCCCCGCTCGTGCCTCGCGGGGAGAGGATGGGAGCTTGATGCAGCCATGGTTGGAGTTCGACTTGCGGGATTTTTCCTTGGTGCAAGGCTTGGTGACGCCTATGCTCTGGTTCGCCGAAAAAATAGAAACCCCCTGTGAACCCCAAACCGCAGCCGCAAGGAGCGCGGACAGCCTTGTCCGCGAGTTGCTCGCTCGAATCACAGGATGCCGCGAACATGGCTGTCCGAGCGCCTGGCGGCAGGTTCGTCCAGTGTGTCCTTCCGCTTCGCGCATGCCTTGAGACCATGAACCGGGGCCTAGGGTTTGGAGTCCCGGCTTCAGCCGGCGGGACGTTCGACCAATCCGTCGCCCCGAAACTCCGCCAGCCGCGCCGCCTGAAGGCGGGACTCCATACGAGTCGGTCCAAGGAAAGCCTGCGTGGGAGGTTGATTGGGCTGCTGGTGTTGGCGTGCTTCCTGTCCGGCCGGCTCGGCACCGCGCAGGCCGCCGACAATGCGGCGCCGGTTCATGAGGTGAACGGATCATTCGTCAGGGAATGGCTCGTCTTGGGTCCGGTACCCTCCAAGGACATGGAAATCGACTTCCTGGCGGAGGCGGGCGGAGAAGCGAACGTCCGGCCCAAAGAAGGGGATTCCATTACGACAAGGGATGGAACACGCCTTTCTTGGACTCGCCTCCGGTCGAGGCATGATCTTGTGAATTTGGAGCAGGTTTTCGGCATCCAGGACTGGTCCGTGGCGTATGCCTACTGCGAACTGAATTGCGGTCAGCCGATCGAGTCGGACCTTCGGGCTCACGGTTATCCAGCACCTCTTTGGCTCAACGGAAAGAAAGTCGGACAGACGCCGCTCTTCAATTCGGAACGCAAGCATATTCCTCCTGTTTTGCCGATCAAACTCGTCGCGGGTCGAAACTCCTGTCTGATCAAGCTCAAGCACGAAGGGGTAGAGTGGACTTTCCGTTTTCAACCGCTGCCTCCAGAGCGGGCCTGGGCGGAACTCCACGTCGCTGGTCGGGACAGGCGAGATGTGGCCGGCGCTCTTCTCCAGTTCTTCGATAAGGGCGAGTTGGTTGGGCGCGTGACAACCGATGCCTCCGGCAAAGCGGAGGCCTGTCTTTATCCGGTGGCTGAGGCGTACGACCTGCAGGTTACCTCCGGCGAAATGGGAACGTGGTTACATGACGTGGTGTTTCCACGCGGCCAGCGACGGAGACTGGATGTGGTGTTGACCAATGCAGTTTCCATTTCCGGACGGGTTTTCGCCATGGATCGATCACCGCAGAGCGCTATCGTGGTGCAGGCGATCCGCGTCTCTGATCCCTCCAATTCCGGTAGGGCGGACCTGCCGGTCCGCCAAGAAATTGGGGCTGAGCAGCAGCTCAGCCCTACCGCGGACAGCGCGGTAGGGACATCGCGGCGCGATGTCTCCGCCCGCGCAGTAGCGGGCGGAACAGGTCCCGGCGAACCTCCATCAGCCGAGCTACCGGTTGCGCCGCTGAACGCGGCGCGGACGGTGCAGCGCGCCGTCCCTACCAACGACGTGCGAATCCAATCGCTGCTACCCATGCCGGCATTCTCCGGGACGGCGCACACGGATACGAACGGGGTCTTCCGCTTCGTGAATTTGCGGCCTGGCAAGTACCGCCTGCGCTGCCACGGGCCGGATGGATATGTCTATCCGGAGAGCCTTCAAGAACTGGACGCATCCGAACCGATCGTCGTGGAATCGGGCCGAACACGCGAGGGCATCCATTTTGCATTTCCTGAAGCCAAGAAGGGCGTTTGGACGAGTTACCCAATCAGAAAAGGACTGATTGACCTGAATCCCAGGAGCGTCCATCGGACCCCGGACGGCATGCTTTGGATTGGAACGGACGAAGCGACTCTCCATGCGCATGATGGAGTTGAGTTCGAGACGTTTTCCTCGCCGGGAAACCATGCTTACGTCATAGATCACGATGCCGGTGGCACACTTTGGATTGGCTCAAGCGCTGGGATTAGCCGGAAGGTCGGCGGACGAATTCAAACACTGTCGTTCAGCGACACCCTTCCGCGCAAGAACGTGACCGCCATCGAATCAGATCGAGACGGCACCGTTTGGTTTGGGACCGATTCCGGCTTGTGCAAGTATGACGGCCGGAACTTAGTTACGTTTACCGTCAAAGACGGACTTCCTAGCCACCAGATCAGTTCCCTTTTGCGGACGCGAGACGGCACATTGTGGATGGGGAATTTGAACGGGCTGGCGCGGTTTGACGGGCGGAGCTTCTCCGAGCCGGTGAGCTTTAGTGGGCTGAGCCATCCCGAGATCGGCAAGCTCCACCAAGCCAGGGATGACGCTCTTTGGTACTGCGGCGCGTATTGGGATCAAGGGGCCTATCGATTTGACGGGAGAATTCTCCTTCGCGCCGGCGAAGAGGAAGGGCTGTTGAGCGATGAGGTCTTCGATATTGCCGAATCGTCCGACGGAGCGCTTTGGTTCGCCACCAGCAAAGGGCTTTCGAAATTCAACGGAACCACCATCGTGAATTACACGGCGGAGGACGGCCTGGGCGACGGACCCGTGCGGGACATTTTTGTGGACGCGGACGACGTGCTTTGGTGTGCCCGCGGTAATCAGGTTTCAAGATTCGATCCGGAACGGTTCGCCGGGATGGCAAAGCGGGATGGCTTGATAAAGAATGACGGCGCAACGGCCGCCGTTTTTGATCTCGAGCCGGACGCGGACGGAGGCTTTTGGATCGGAACGGAATGGGGTGGGGTTTATCGGACGGATGGCAAGAAACTCCATTCCGTGCCCTCGAGCCCCGAGAGGCATTATGTGCGCCAGGTTCATCGTGGCGCCGATGGCACGTTTTGGTTTGGCACACGGGCAGGAATCTTCAAACACGAGGACGGGAATTTGGTCCGGGTGTTGGAACAGAATTGGATAATCGCTTTGTGCAGCGACGACGAAGGCAATCTTTGGTATGGGCACGGCTGGAACGGCGGAAGTTTGTCCCGCTATCATCCCAAGACCGGCGAAACCGCAACCTTCACCACGGCTCAAGGGCTCCCGGACGACCACGTGTGGTCCATTGAGCGAGGGGCCGACGGTGCGCTCTGGGTGGGCACGAGCGCGGGATTGGCTCGATATCAAGCGGGCAAGCTGGAGGACTTTAGCGAAAAGCTCGGGATAAGGACCGGCGGGGTGTTTCACATTCGGCGCGACGCGGAAGGCGCGATCTGGGTGCACAGCAGCCGCGGGCTTCATCGCTTGAAGGGAAATGACCGCGTTTCTATTGCTGCCACCAACGGGTTGCCGGACCAGGCGATCAAGTGCAGTGTCCGCACGCGTGACGGCATCATCTGGATGGGAACCGAGAGCCACGGCCTGCTGGGGTACGACGGCAAGGCGGTCACACTGCTCGATAAGCGAGATGGTCTGCTGGGAAATCAACCCTTCGCAATGGCGACGAATACGGACGACTCGCTCTGGGTCGGCTTTCTCGATGGAGGGCTCACCCGCTACCGGCCCAGCAAGTCGCCCCCATCAGTTCGGTTGCTCGAAGTACAATTGGATAACCAAACACTTACCGACTTTTCGAACCTCCCGAACACTGAGATCGGAAATCACGTCACCGTTCGCTACCAGGAGATCGACCTGAAGACGCATCCGGAAAAGCGGCAGTTCTGGTATCGGCTGGCGACAGTCTCTGGCCAGACCGTGTTTGCCGGCGTGACCAAGGACCGGCGCTTTGAATGGACGCCCCGAAAGGGTGGAGCGTACACGTTTGAAGTCCAGGCGATTGACCGTGATCTCAATTACTCCGCGCCCGCCCGGTTCACCTTGCGCGCGACCGTTCCTTCGTATCTGAATGCATGGATCATTCTATCGGGCGGCGGCACATTTGTCGGATTGTTCGTCTGGGCCTTCATCGCACGCGCGTTATTCATGTCCAAACGCCGGGAAGCCGTGCTTTTGCGGGAACAGTTGCTCGATCAGGAGTCCAAAGCCCGCGAAGCGTTGGAAAGGAAAAACCGCCAGTTAGATGAAGCTAGACAGGCGGCGGAGGAAGCCAATCGGGCCAAGAGCGCTTTCCTCGCGAACATGAGCCATGAGATTCGCACGCCGCTCAACGCCATCCTTGGGTTCTCTGATCTCTTGAATGGCGTTGCCAAAGATCCGAAAGAACGGTCCTATGTGGCCGCGATCTCTTCCAGCGGCAAGAGCCTCTTGACCATCATCAACGATATCCTCGACCTCTCCAAAATCGAAGCGGGCCGCTTGGAACTGCAATACGAACCGGTGTCCGTCCGCCAGCTCCTGACGGAAGTCGCCCAGGTTTTCGCCCAAAAGATCGAAGAGAAAGGACTCAAGCTCGAAATCAACTCGGCAAAAGAATTGCCGGACGGTTTGCTCTTGGACGAGGTGCGCCTGCGGCAGATCCTTTTTAATGTCATCGGCAACGCGGTGAAGTTCACCGAAAAGGGAACCATCCGAATTTCCGCCGCCAGCAAAGCCTGGGAAGCCGACGAGAGCCAGGTGGACTTGTTGCTCCACGTCGCCGATTCGGGCATCGGAATTCCGGCCGGTGAACTGGACCGGATTTTCGACACGTTCACACAGGTGAGCGGCCAAAGCACGCGCAAGTACGGCGGCACGGGTTTGGGCCTGGCCATCACCAAACGCCTCACCGAAATGATGGGAGGGACGCTGCGCGTCGAAAGCGAAGTGGGCGTGGGCAGCACGTTCCATTTCGAATTCCGCGGCGTCGCCATCGCGGCCGCCGCCTCTCCCGCCATCCAAAGCGACGCCCCGAGCCGAGGGCTGGGGCAATTCCAGGCCAGCACGATCCTCGTCGCGGAAGATCATCCGCTCAACCGCCGTCTGCTGGCGGCCTATTTCGAAGGAACCGGCCATCAGCTCCTCATGGCGGCGAACGGACGCGAAGCGGTCGAGCAGGCGCGGAAGGAAAGGCCCGACCTGATCTTCATGGACATTCGCATGCCCGAGATGGATGGCTGGGAGGCGGCCAAGATTTTGAAGAACGATGCCGAACTCAAGTCCGTTCCCATTATCATCATCACCGCGTCGCCCTTGGCCGACCAGGATTCCCGAACGAAGGGCTTATGTGATGCGTTCCTGCGAAAGCCGGTGTCGAAAAGTGATCTCGTTGAAGTGGTGGCCCCGTTCCTGCCTCGGATGCCGTCGCTTCCTGAACCCGCAGCGGCCCCGATCCAAACGGAGACGGACTCGGCGCCGCTTCCGAAGCAAGAACGCATCAGCTCGCCGGAATTGATGGCGCTTCTGGAAGGCCAGTTGAAAGAAGTCTGGCCCGGCCTGTGCGAACGCCCCAATATCGCCCAGATCGAAAAGTTCGCCCTGCGCCTAGCCGGATGGGCCGAAACCTACCAATCCGAGGAGCTGCGGCGATTTGCAGAAAACCTCCATCAGCAAGCCGAGCAGTTCGATATGGACAGGCTCCCAAAGACCCTGCAAGAATTTCCTGATCTCGCGCGATCGCTGGCGCTTGCCTGCCAGAGCTCATGAGCAAGAACCTTGACACCGTCGAACTGCCGCGCCCCGAGGATTCCGTCATCCTGGTCGTGGACGATGTGCCGAACAACATTCAAGTCGTCGGGTCCATCCTGCGCGGGTCGGGCTATCAAGTCGTTCCGGCCACGAGCGGCGAACAGGCGCTCCGTTTTTCCAAGAATCCGGCTCCCGATTTGGTCCTCCTGGATTTGATGATGCCGGAAATGGACGGTTTCGAAGTGTGCCGTCGTCTGAAGTCGGACCCGGAAACTTCGGCCATCCCGATTATTTTCCTCACGGCGGCTGTCGAGACCGAGCGAGTCGTGAAAGGGTTGGAGATGGGCGCCGTCGATTATGTCACCAAACCCTTCAATCCACCCGAATTGCTGGCGCGTGTCCGGACGCACCTGGAGTTGAAGCATTCGCGGGAAATCCTGGAGCGCACGGCCGAGAGATTGCGCGAGCTTAACAGCGAAAAAAGCGAGTTCTTGGGCATCGCCGCCCACGACCTCAAAAACCCGATTTGCAGTTTTATTGGGCTGGCGGAGTACGTGCTCAACAAACCCGACCTGGACCGAGCCGAGCTAACGGACCTGGCAAAGGATATCCTGACAGAATCCCGGCGTTTGCTCCAACTCGTCCAGAATCTTCTCGATGTTAATGCCATCGAAAGAGGCCAGCTCAAGCTGCAACTCGCGCCCTGTGACCTGGTGGAAATCGCTCAGACCGTCATCAAGAGCTTTCTGGCTCGAGCCGATGCCAAGCAGCAGACACTCGCTCTTGATCCTGGCGGCTCTCCGTCCCGCGTTTTGGCCGACCGGTCGCTCACCATCCAGATTTTGGATAACTTGGTCTCGAACGCGCTCAAGTTCTCTCCCGCCGGGAAGTCGATTCGGGTGGGCCTCAGACAGACCGAGAATGGCATCCTTTGCGAGGTACAAGACGAGGGTCCCGGACTGAGCGTCGAGGATCAAAAGCGGCTTTTCGGCAAGTTCGTTCGGCTCAGCGCTCGACCGACCGGCGGCGAGAATTCGACAGGCCTAGGCCTGTCCATTGCCAAGAAGCTCATCGAAGCAATGAACGGCAGCGTCTGGTGTGAGAGCGAAGCGGGACACGGCGCCAAATTCGTGATTAGGCTTCCTCCCGCCCCATGATTTCGCGCGGAGAAATTTGAGCTTCCCCAGAGCCGGCGAAGATGCCAAGGTTTCCGACACATCGAAACCAGCTTGCCGAAGAGAACCATGCCGAGTTCAGGTGCCAGATCGCGCGTTGACTCCCCCTGTTCCTGATGAGCGCTGCCAAACGATCCATCCTTATTATCGATGACGATGCCGTCGTCGCCGGCATCTATCGAAGCAAGTTTGAAAGAGCCGGTTACACGGCCGAAGTCGCACTGGACGGCCAGGCGGGCTTTTACCGGGTGATGGAACTGCGGCCGAACGCGCTGTTGCTCGACCTGATGCTGCCGAACATCGATGGCCTCGACATTCTCAAGAAAATCCGGGCGCAGAAACAGTTTGGCCGCATGCCCATCCTCGTGCTGACGAATTCGTTTCTGAGCGAAGTCGCCCTGGACGCGGCCAAGTCCGGCGCCACGGAGGTCTTCGACAAAGCCACCGCCACCCCCGAACATCTCATCGAAGCAGCCAACAAAGCTCTCTATTTGCCGCTGGCCCACGGGATCAGTCCCTCGCCCGAAAAGCCAGCCGCGGCGCCCACAGGTCCGGCGCCCATCCCGCCGGCCGCACGTGCGCCAACGCCAAGTCCCCGCCCGAGAGCCGCCTTGCCTCCGCGTTCCACCTCAGAGGCGGCCGGTCCGGCGTCATCATTCTTGGAGACGGCGGCGCAAAACCTGGCCCAGTTGCGAAAGAATTTCCAGGTGTTGGCCCGGGAGACCGGCGATTCCGAACGCCTCGAACAGTTGAGCCAGCTTCGCCGCAAGATTCATTCGATCAGCAGTCATGCCGCCGTTGAGGAACTCCGAATCATTGCGCAATTCGCTTCGGCGCTGGAGGCGCTCGTCGAATCCCTCCGTCTCGCTCCACAGAATCTCAACCCGTCCACGATTGCGACCTTGGCCAGCTCGATTGATTTCCTCGGCGAACTCTTTGAGAATGGCCGAATGCCGGCCATTGAGAGCCCGCAGCCGTCGAACATCCTGGTGGTGGACGACCAGGAAGTTCCTCGGCGCAACGTCGTCCGCGCCCTGAGCACGGTCAAGCTGAGCGCCATCAGCACCGAAAGCCCGGAACAGGCGCTCAAGCTCCTTTCTGAAAATCGTTTTGATCTGGTGTTTCTGGATGTCGAGATGCCCGGTATGAGCGGATTCGATCTGTGCGCCCGGCTGCGCAAGCTGCCGCTCCACCGCGAGACCCCGGTCGTTTTCGTCACGGCTCTGACCGAGTTCCAGGCCAAAGTTCGTTCAAAGTTGAGCGGTGGCAACGAGTTTATCGCCAAACCGTTCTTGATTATCGAACTCGCAGTCAAGGCGCTGCGGCATGTCCTGCGGCAACGGCTCAAGTTGGCGGCCGCTTAATCGCGTGCGAAAGGTCAACAAACCAGAACATCCGGCGGTCCCCTTGCTTCCCCCGGAAATCCCTCCGGTCCCCGCGGTCTCAGAGGCAGACTTGCGCCGCGAACTTGGGTTAGTGCTCCGTGGCGAACTGCAGCGCGTCCTGCCGGTGGCGGCCTTGGCCTGTCTGTTTGTGGCCGGGTGCGTCTGGGTCCGCCAAGGATCGGCCTTGAGCCGCCCGTTGTTTGGCGGCATGCTTCTGACGGCCGGATATGCGGCGATCACGTGGATGTTGTTGAGGCGCGAAATCATTGGTCCGGCCTGGAGCCACGCGATCGGAGGGGGGCTCGCGGCGCTATTGCTGGCCAATGGTTGTCTGCAATTCACAGCCGATCCATCACCCCAAATTTCCCTGCCGCTGATGCTGGGACTGGTGGCGATCGGCCGCCTGTTTCTTTTCCTGGAGTGGTTCCTCCCCTTGACGCTAGCCACGCTCGCGCTCTGGTTTGGCTTCGCTTGGACGAGCCACTTTTCCAGCCTTTGGCCGCAGTACGGCGTGGCGATGGGGGCGGCGTTGGTTCTCGCCGCGTGGATTTACAGGAATCGCTCCGGCACGCAGCGAATGCTCCAGACCCTGCGGCTCGAAGCAGCGCCCCAACGGGCCCACTTGACAAAAGTTGCGGAAGAGGCCAGCCGGCGTGACAAACAATATCGCGGCCTCTGGGATGCGGGATTTGATGGGTTGGTCTTGCACGATCATGGAAAAATCCTCGATGCCAATGACTCCGTCTCCAGCCTGTTTGGCTACGAACGCGCCGATCTGATCGGCACGGATTTCTCCGCTCTCTTGGCGGATGCATCGAGGGCGCAGTTTGCGGCGACGATCCAGTTCGGCAACTGCCAATCCGTCGAAGCCGTCGGAGTTCGGAAGGACGGCGCGCGGATCCATCTGCACCTTTTCAACAAGCCCGTCCCCTGCGGCAAGGATGAAGTCACGATCTTGGCGGTCCGCGATCTCACCGAACAGAAGCAGTGCGAGGCCGTTCTCCAGCGGGAAAGAGACCGCGTCGAGATGGTGCTGCGCCGGCAAGCGGCTCTGACCCGAATCGACTTGGCGATCGATCACCCGGGAGATTTCGACGACTTTTGCCGGCAGGTCGTCGAAGCCGCATCGTCACTGTTGCGCGTCTCGATGGGTTCCTGCCTGATCCTCGCGGAGAACGAAGCGAATGATTACGTGATTCGCGCTTCCACCATTCCCGACGCGCTTCCCTGCGGTCATGCCATCAACGAAATCCGTGCTGAATCCGCGCTGGGCTACGTCATCGAGAACAAGGAGCCCTTGATCGCGCCGACGACCGATGCGGCTGCTTTCAGTCTGGGGAATGATGTGCCCCTCTCAGGTGTCGGAGCCTATGCCGCCTTTCCGGTCATCCGGCAGGGTGTGGTCACGGGGGTCTTGCTGGTCCTCGAAGGGGAGGCGCGCCACTACCATCCCGAGGAACTGGGGTTCCTAGAGGTGTTGGCCAGCCGCGTCGGTGTGCTCCTGTGCCGTTGAAGCAGCGGAACTATTTCGTCTCGCTGTCCGCCCTGGAGCGAAACAGGACGAAGAGTTTCAACCTCCGGGGTTGCTCGATCTCCCTGACGTTCAAAAACGCTATAATGCCGGTTGCGGTTTGAATTCCAGCACGCGCAGCCAGGCGCGCAGTTTTCGCTCGACGAGATAGACCCAGGTTATTTCGATGAGACACGCCCAAAACATCGATAGGAACACCGCTCGGGCTGCGGAAGCGAACCGAGGTGTTGGACAGAACTGCCAAGCGGCCAAAGAGAAGGCGCCGATCCAGAAGCAAAGATGGAACATCAAGATCAATCCCAAGCCGAGGGCCGCTCCCTGAAAAACCTTCCGACGGAAAGCCTCCCTTTCTTGATGTTCGGCTGGGGTAACCTCCGGATTTGGTTCGAACCCTTTCTCCCCACAGGTTAAGTTGAAGGGCTGCCGTTCAAAGGACTGGCGCCAGCTTTCGATCAGAGCATCTCCCAGGAATCGCAGAACGTCGTCTGTGAAAGCCCGAGTGTACGGTGTGCGATTAAAAAACGCATAGCGACTCAGGAAAAAAACTCTGAGCAACAGGTTCTTCACGACCACCCAAGTTGCGCGGACGGCGAGATTCCTCGAGGCGCCCGCCATTGGCGTGTCGAACAGTTCATCGGCGTCGGCACCCAATTGGTCCCGGATCAACACGGGCGCGATGGCGCGGCGAAACGGGAGCCAGACGGGTAAGAGGTCTTCGATAAACGTGCACAAAGCGCGGGTCAGAGCCACCCCCTTCTCGGAGGAAGCTTGCTGGCGGCTTTTGATTTTATCGAACAGTTGCCGCGCCTCGTCCCAATCGTCGGTGAGCAATCGGGGATCGACTCCCATGAGATGGCCGACAATCTTCCAGCAGTGGAGAAAGGCTTCCTTTTCCGCCCGGCTCACAAGGCCGCCCAGTTTCTCAACCCCCTGGGGGATCACATAGCCGAAGGTTAGAAGAGTGTAGGCCAGATCTTCCTGATTGATGGGCATGCCGTTCTCCTTCGCGTCATAGGGCGGATTCCCCTGAAGCGCGTAATACCGCATGGAGGCATGAAAGAAGCGCACCTTGACGGCTGCCAAAAAACCGGCTCCCCACAAATAGCGGTCGCCATAATAGTCAAAGCCGGGTGGAGGGGCGCCCTCGAGGCAGAATCGGAAGAGCCAATTGAAACTGGGCGTTCCGAGCTCGGCGGCGGAGAACTTGTCCGGAGGAGGAGCCTGCTGCTGCAGCGTCCCAAATGCTTGTTGAATCGCGGGGTCGGCCATGACATCGGCCTGAGAATAGGTTTGGCCTTGAGCATCGGTCCACTCGGGCTCGAGGAAACGGTCAAACTGGAACGTCCAATCCGGCTTCACCTTGTGCACGGTGGCGGCCAGCCACAGAACTTGCACCGCGGCGGTCTGCGAGAGCAAAAACATCCCGTTCTCCCGCAAGACGTCCCTCAGCATGAAACCGGTTTCATAGATTCGCTGAGCCAGGTACTTTTGGCTGCCGAGACGCTCTGTTCGGTAGAGCATCGGAATGCCCTTTTTTATGAGATAACAGTCCGGGAGACTTTCCGCGAACAAGACGAAAAGGCAGGCGACCATGTCCTTCTGCCAGAGGCGGAGGCCCAGGTTCAGCTTCTCGGCATCGACCCAGTCTGGACATTCGGTGGGTTCGAAAGACCCCGTTAGCCCCGTTGGATAGGACTCAAACTGCGCCTTTCGTAGCGACTCGTTCAAGAGGAAAAGACTTGGGGAACGGCGGATCACCTCGACGATCTCGAGAAACCGGTTGTAGGCGATCCGATTGCGCACCTCCATCTGCTGGCGCAAATCCGGTTGTGCGGCAACCTGGGCGAGCAGTTGTTCGTAATGTCCCTCCAGCAGAGCGACGTTGGTTTGAG
>JACQWK010000455.1 GCA_016209525.1 Verrucomicrobiota bacterium | reverse complement strand
GGCGGATACTCGGTCGTCGCGAGTCATCCCACCGGGACCGCCACCAGCCGCGTCGCGCGGCTCGAACTCAATATCGTCCAGCCGAGCATCTTCGGGAACATCCGCGCGTTGCCTGACGGAAGTGTCTCGATCCTGTTGGACGGCAATCCGTCGGGCCGGCTCCGCAAATTCTTCGAACTTTATCCCATCGAGGATTCGAGCGACCTGCGGGAATGGACGCCCTTGGCCACAGTTCTGCGCACCAATATCTCGGCCGGTCCCGCCACGTATCTCGACCCGGAAGCCGGAAAACGGCCACAGCGTTTCTATCGGACACCCACGAATCATTTCGTGACGCCGTTTCTGATTCCGACTGGACCGTACGGGGTGGGCACTGTTTCCCGGCTGCTCACCGATCTTTCGCGATCCAACCGCTACAACATCGCAACCAACAGTTCGTTCATGATCACGCTTTGGTATCCGGCTCGGTTGCGAGCGGGTGAAGCGCCCGCCTCGCTGGTGGAGCCGCCGTTGGCGCGGGACGCCACCACGTGGAGGAATTACGGATTCACCAGCCTGGAAAGGGTCATGCCCGATCTGGTGGGTCATGCGCGGCTGAATGCCGAGCTGGCGCGGACGGACCCGGTTTCTCCGGTGGTTATCGCGTCCCCGGGGTACACCGACGTTCGAGCAGACTATGCCGCCAAGATGGAGTTGTTGGCCAGCCACGGATACATCGGGGTGGCCATTGACCACGCGCATGCCTACGCGACAGTTTTTCCGGATGGACGCATGCTCAAGAGCGGCGCGAATTCGGGCCAGCTCAACAGCTACTTCCCCAGTGACATCCGGGATGTGCAGTTCGTGCTCGAGGAATTGACACGAATGAACGAAGAGGATCCGGTTTTTCGCCGAAGCATGGATTTGGAACGAGTGGCGACGATGGGAGGTTCGTTCGGCGGCGGGGTGGCGGGGGAAATTGCACGAATCGATCCGCGGGTCAAGGCGTCCGTGCATTTGGATGCGTACTACCAAGCCGCGACGACGTTGCTGCAAACCGGCATGGGGAAACCGTTGCTTTACACCTACAGCACGCAAGCGGGCGGACTGCTAACCCTGTACAACCGCGCCACGCAAGATGCTTATTCCCTGCAGATCGCGAACACGCGCCACGGCGATTTCGGCGACAACGGGGCCTGGATCGACAAGGGCGGTGAGGCCGGACAGCGCATCGGCCTCGCGCTGAACGCCTGCATGCTGTCGTTCCTGAACAAGCATCTCAAAGGCCAGGACGATCGTCTGCTAGATAATCCGGCGGCGAAATATCCGGAGATCGTGAGATTCCAGAAGAAGTGAAACCTCAGACGGACTATGAAACGGGTGTTTCATTGAGGACGCGAGATTTTGCGGACCACAACAAAGTTGAACTTACAAATATGAACTTGAAAACTCAAATCAAGAGGTCTGTGTTGACGTGTATTTGCCTCTGGACGGTTTACTCCGCCTCGCCAGGCGCGTCGGCTGCCGAGAAACCTGAAATCACGAATCCGAAAATGGTCTGGATACCGCCAGGCAGCTTCAAACTCGGAAGCCCAACAAATGAAATAGGCTGGATTGCGCTGGAACGCCAGTGGACCGTGACGTTCAGACGTGGATTCTTCATGGCCAAGCATGAAGTGACTCAGGGAGAATTTCTGGTTTTGATGGAATACAATCCAAGCTATTTCTCCGCGAGGAAAGGCTTTCCCGAAGACCTGAATAGTCCGGTGGAAACGGTGACCTGGACCGAAGCTTCGGCATACTGTGCCGAGCTGAATGAAGTCGAGGAAGCTGCAGCGCGGTTGCCCTCGGGTTGGGAGTATCGGCTCCCGACAGATGGAGAGTGGGAGTACGCGTGCCGGGCGGGAACGACCACGCCGTTCCATTATGGTCCTGACCTCAGGTCGGGAATGGCGAATTTCAATTCTCAGCGAGGGGAGTATGTGCAATGGAAGGGGAATGTGGCTAATGCAGGAGGGGCTAACTTGGGGAAAACAACGGCGGTAGAGAGCTATCAGCCGAACGCCTGGGGCCTTTACGATATGCACGGAAACGTATGGGAAATGTGCTCAACTGTCGGCTCTGAATTCACGAGGATTGCTTTTATTGATCCTCCCTTCCTTTCGCCGTGGACCCGAACCGATTTGGCAGGACATCTGCGTGGCGGCGCGTTCTCGCATGATGGCGGAAGGTGTCGCTCCTCTTACCCAGGCATTTTTTTCGCGAATCAACCCGGCGTAAACTATATCGGCTTCCGTCCAGTCCTGGCACCGGTCCAGACCGCCACGCCATTGTCCTTTGTTCCACCGGCATTGTCCGAGGGACAACTGATCATCAACTGGATCGGCCCGGGCACTCTGCAGTCAGCCGATGCAATCACTGGGCCATGGACCGATGTCGTGCGGAGTTGGGTGAATCCACTGCAAACGCGCGCAGTGCCAATTCGCGAGGCGGCCAAGTTTTATCGGCTGCGCGAGTGAGGCGAGGGCTCATGAAAAACTTACCTGCACCCCGTTCGGTCTTTGTCTTCTTGGACGAGCACGAGAATATCATTGAGGATGGCCACTTCGCGCTGCATCGCAAGCCGATGCGAAGCTGGCAAAACATGCCCGCGGATCGCCACAGCCAAGGCTGCGGCCTCTCCTATGCTGACGGCCACGCCGCGCGCAAAGGTTGGCGTTGGCCGAAGAAATTGGGCGATCTGGAATACAACAGACCCATCGTGAACGACCAAGATTTGCGCGACTTGCTGGACTTGCAGGAGACGATTCCACAGTGACGCTGCAAACTCCTGAAGCAGGATTTGCACGGCAGTCGGTTGTTGATGAATTTATCGCATGCTGACCTTCGGTCCCTGAGGAGGACCTTTTCAGCCGAGACCCGCACGTTGGCGACATCGAACCTGCTGCGGCCAGGATGGCCGAGCGCCGGAATAGTGCGCTCGAACTTGAAGCGGTTAGGGAACCGGCTTCCTGTCTGCCGCGCATTACAGAGAGGTCGCTGGGACATACTACACCGGTTGGTGATCGGACGTCGCGTTCCACTTCCCCATGAGCCTTGGGGCGCCGGCCTCCGGCCCGGCCCGTTGTGATCCAGAGCCGAGTTCGCGCCGGGCCGGAGGCCGGTGCTCCGGTTAATGGGCGCAAAGCACGAGCTTCGGTCAAGGCATTCTCACCCTGACCGTCTCCCCACTGCCATTGAATTAAGCAATGCACCGAACGCCAGTTGCCTTCCTCTCCCCGCGAGGAACGAGTGGGGAGAGGATCGAGGAGAGGGGCCTGCCAATAAACACGGCCCTCCTCTCCCCAGCCCTCTCCTCCCTCCGAAGGGATGAGAGGGAGAAATGCACGCGGCATCCTCAGTTTCATTCCTTAATTCAACAGCAGTGGACCGTCTCCCTCAGGGAGAGGGAATTATGCAGCCTGCGCATCGACCAATCGGCCACGCTCGGCTTGTCGAAGCGCGGCGAACGATTCTCCCTCTCCCTGAGGGAGAGGGCCGGGGTGAGGGGGAAGGAGACCTCCATCTACCAACAAAGCATCCCAAGCTCCCGAGAGCAAGGTGCGAACACCCGAGCTGCAAAAAGTCGGTTAGATCGCGAGCCCCAGGAGCGAATAGGACAAATAGAACCCTCAACAACACTCTTAGCCATGAAAAGAGACATGTCGTCGGACCGCGAGAAGTGTTTGATCGCGCAGATGCCGTGTCGAGCCAGCGCGCGAAGCTTCATCCGGTTCCTGAGCATTTCGATGCTCGGTTGCCTACAAGCCTTGAGTCAGCCTTTGATTCGGACTCATCCCCAGAGCCAATGGGTGGATGCAGGCACCAACGTCACTTTCCTTGTCACCGCAAGCGGAACGAACCAGATTTCGTTTCACTGGCTCTTTAACGAAGTTGAGATCACCGGAGGCACCAACGCCGGGCTGTTCTTAACCAACCTTCAACCCACCCATTCGGGCAACTACGCCGCCATCGCATCGGATTTGACTGGCTCGGTGACCAGCCGCGTCGCCCGCTTGGAGGTTTTCAGTCCAGCGGTTCATTCGTTTGCAGGAATCACCCAAACCGCGGATGGAAAGGTTTCCCGGTTGTTCTTTATACCCATGGCGGCGGTTCGATTCGCACCGATGGGCAGGACAAAGCGGAGAACCTCGCGAG